>JACZVE010000063.1 GCA_022572825.1 SAR324 cluster bacterium | reverse complement strand
TGAGCGGGCTTGGTGAAGGGGAGCAGACTCAAAGCAGAGAAGGAGTTTCCATGATTTACGAAGTCCGTACCTACGATCTAAAACCGGGGACCGTAGCCCAATTCGAGGAAGCCTTCGGCGAAGCGTTGCCCTACCGGCAAGAGTATTCTCCGCTGGCCGCCTTTTGGCACGTGGACATTGGTCCTCTGAACCAGGTGATTCACGTATGGCCCTATGAAAACCTGGGTGAGCGGGAGCGGATTCGAGCCGAAGCCTCCAAAGACACTCATTGGCCGCCCCCCAACAACGGCGCCATCTTGAACATGAACTCGGAGATTTGGTCTCCCGCCCCATTCATGCGTCCAATGGGTGGCGACCAAAAGCTGGGCGATATCTACGAGATGCGTATATACACCTATGAGCCCGGTTCCATACCTGAGCTTATCCGCAAGTGGACCGACGCCATCCCCTACCGGGAGGAGTTTTCGCCTCTGGCCGCCGGCATGTCCACCGAGCTGGGCGGCTTGAACCGGTGGATGCACATCTGGCCATACAAAGACTTGGACGACCGGGAACGCGTCCGCAAGGAAGCCGCGGAGTCGCCCCATTGGCCCGCGGGTGTTCCTGGCAGGGTCAGGCAGGAAAACAAGATTTTGATTCCCGCTTCGTTCTCGCCCATGCACTAGGCCGCCGCTTCCCGCGGCGCTTTGCGCGGGGAAACCAGCGGTGGGGTTGATCAGCTGACGATCGGTGCCATAGAAAAGGCCCCCGGGACGTGTCCTGGGGGCCTTTTGCTTATATCGCTAACAGTCCGGTGAGCGGTTGTATCCTAGCTAGCCGCTGCTGGCTGCCAGATCGTGGGCCGTACTTTGTCTCTCACCGTCGATCAAATCTTCGGCGCCGGTGCCGCCGTCCAGCATGTTCCAGCCCAGCATCCACTGGTAAGTCCTCTGCAATTCTTCCTCGGGTATGGGGGCAGGTTCCACCACCTGCAGGCGGCTAGGGCTCAGATCGTCCACCGTCAGGGCGGCTACGTCCGGGTCCGACTTGTAGTAGTCGATGAAGTATTGCAGGTACTTCCGCTTGTCGGCCTTGATACGCTCGACAGCTTTGTTTACCGCCCGGCTGAACGCGGCATAGGTTTCCGCGTCGACTCCCGGAGTAGCCACCTCGGTGCCGTGGAATGGAGACATCACGATGATCCTGCACCCCGCCTTCTCGGCCACCGTTATGTATGGCTCGGTCAGCGTCGTGGCGACAATCTCACCTTTCATCAAAGATCGGAATCGGGCGCCTGAGCCGGTGGGCGCCAGGCAGGTCTTGATGAGGTCCCGGGGCAAGAACCCCTCCAGCATCAACAGGCACAGATAATGGGTGCCGGCGAAGTAGGGGACCCCGATGAGCTTGTTGGCCAGTTGCTGCGGTGTGTACACGTCCGACGACGGAGCAACTACCAGGGCCCCGTAGGCCACGATGGACCGTCTTCCCAGTTGCCGTCCCTGCACATCGCTGTCCTGCACCCGGCGGTAGTTTCCCCACTCGCAGGCGTTGTACATGCCCGCCTGACCGGTTTCAAAGGTGCTGGCATGACTCATAAAGGGACTGACCAAGTCGGGATTGGTAACGTTGGTGTCGGTCCCTGTGGGGGCGTTTTGGCCGCGCTCCTTGAACTCCACGTCCAGACCCTCCGCCTCGAAAAGCCCCTCGTGAAATGCCACCAACTCCGGGAGTCCCTGGAAGGGGGCCGTTGTTTCCAACAAAAGTTTCGTTCCCATAGCTCACACCTGCCTTTGAACCAGATTAAGTGAACATTTACGTCTCGACCTGCATACCCCCGCCCGAAACGGGCTAGGAAATGGTCCATGGGTCGAGATTCCGGCGGAATCGCAATAATAATACCATGGGAAGAGTCGAATGAGGGACGGTGTTAACGCTGTTCATCCGAACCCCGTTTGAGGACTGAGGTTTTGAGTAAACATGCGGTAGAATATATGCTGCCGGGCAGGTCGTAGCCCCAACGCGCGGACGGGAAGAGCGGAGTTCGGACTTATGCGAGATTATTGGGAACACCACGGTGAGACTGGGCCGGACCGCCGCCGCAAGGATTTCTGCCCGGAATAAGAGAGGCAACATCATGAAGCTAGCCAGGTTTCGCATAAATGACTGGGAAAGTTACGGGGTTGTGGAGGGAGACCGGGTGAGTGTGATTCAAGGGGACATTTTTGGAGAATACAGGGTTACCCAGGCGTCGTATCCGTTGGCGCGAGTAAAATTCCTGCCGCCAACCCGTCCCACCGGGTTCTGGGCGGTGGGACTCAACTACGCCGCCCACGTCGCCCACCAGGAAGGAGCGCTAGACGCCGATAGAATACGCCGGGAGGCCAGCATTTTCCGTCCTTGGCAAAAGACGGTTGGCTGCCTGATCGGACATGAAGACCAGGTGGTGTTGCCCGCGGATTCCGACTACGTCCACTACGAAGGCGAGTTGGTAATAGTCATCGGCAAACCAACCCGCCGCGTGACCCCGGAGGAAGCGCCAAACTTCATCTTTGGTTACACCGTGGGCAACGACATCAGCAGCGAAGGTTCCTGGTCGCCGGACGGAAGCAAAATCGTATTCTCTTCCAATCGCAGAACCCCCCCCCATTTTCCGCAGCAACGATACTCGCCTTTTGACGCGATCGAGCGATGCGGTCAGGGACTGAAATCCAGTTCGATGCTTATCCGCGCTTTCTCCAGCAATCGCCGGAAGGGCGCCAGTGCGGGCGATAGCTCTTTCGGAACCTGCTCCAGCACCAGGTGCACCGTCTGCCGGTCTCCCAGCGGAGGGTCGGCGCGAAAGCGCAGCACCACCTCCCCCTGTGCCTGCGTGGCAGCCACATGCGCCACAACGCGTCCCCCTTCCGCATCGAGGACGAGGCTGCGAATCTGGACGGCCCCGCCTCCTTCCTGCCCGGCCAGCGCGGTGGCCAGCAGATTATTGAGCACGTCCAGCAGTGCGGCCGTGGGTGGTGTGCTCACGGGCGGGGTGCTCACCGTGCGTTGCGCCGCGCTGCGGGTGGAACCGTGCCCGCGCCGGTTCCGCCGGATGCCGGAGGGGCTTTGGTGGCCGGTGGCCCTGTGATTGCCTGCGGCGCGGTGATTGCCTGCGGCGCTGGGGCATGCGACGAGACGGCCAGCCACCTTGTCACGCCGGTCGCCAGACGCTCCCATTCTTTCTCGCCCAGGGTATAGGGATCCAGTGCCAAGTGGGCGGGAAAGCCCGGCCGCGGCGTGTGATGCAGGAGATGCAGGGCCACCTGCCGCGGCGCCGCGCGCTGCAGCGCCTCCAGCACACGGGTGTCAATCAGCTCGTCCTGCGGCGCATACGCGATGAACAGCGGTGGAAGCGCGTTCAGTGCCTCCCCGCGCAGCCAACGGCCAACGGTGGTGGCCAGGCGCCGCTCCAGGGCGGCAAGCGCGCGGAAGGCGGCGACAGTCGTGTAGGGACGAATGCGGTAAGCTGGCGGGGAACAGCTGGGAACACGCAACGCCCCGGGAAGCACGCTGCCCAGCATCGCAATCAACAGGCGGTGCCGCCCTTTCATCCGCAGCGCCGGCGCGAGCAGAACGGCCCGCTGCAGAGGGAGGCCCCTTTCCACCGCCCAGGTCAGGCCCAACAAGCCGCCGAGGGAAAAGCCGAGCAGCGAGGGCCGCGCGTCCGGCAGGCGGCCGCTCACCGAGCGCCAAGCTTCGCTCACGTCGTCCAGCCAGGCTTGCGCCGCCACGCCGTCCAACGCCGGATCGCCGGTGCTCCCGCAATCGGACAGTTCGGGCACGGCGACGGTAAGGCCCTCCGCGTTGAGGAGGGCCTTCCAGCCGTCGAGCTTGGCCGGATGCAGATTCAACCCGGGAAGCACAAGGAAGACTTCGCCGGGGTCTCGCCCCTCGGCGGGCAGAATCAGGCTTCCCGCCGCGGGCCGCTCAAGGCTGCCACTTGGCACGCTCCAAGGCCTTTTGTCTGCGCAATTCCTGGGCCAGGGCGTGCAGGCGCTCCAGACGCAACTGCACCGTGCGCCATTCCCAGGTGGGGTTCGTTTGTTCCATCGTATCCAGCAGACCCAATTCGGAATGCCATTCCTTCAGCAGGTCGTGCAGGGACATACTTTCAATGGGTGGTTTCTGGGACTCCATAGGGCCATCGGTCGCTGCCCGCCGGCCACTCGCCGCGCGGGGTTCGAATGAACGGATCGTGTTCGGATTATCGCTAGCTCGAATGTCTCCGTTTGCCGGCGCAATGTCCAGTCATCCGCTCACCCAGCGGTTGATGGGATAGTGCTCGCGGCCCAGCCCGACGCAGTAGCGGCCCACGTGCTCCTCCAGCATCAGCGCCAGCTCCTTCGAGTCCGCGGTGGCGCCACGCAGGCGTTCCGTGGCCGACTCGGCGTCGCGTCGCAGTTGCTCCAGGTCGAGGGTGGTAAAGCGGCCGTCCTGCAACACCATGCGGCCCGCGATCATCACGCCGTCGACGGCGCTGCTGTCCTCGCTATGGACGATTTGGTTGGTGGGGTCGTTGCAGGGCAGATAGTTGACGTGGTTCAGATCCAGCAGCACGATGTCGGCCTGGTATTCCGGCGCCAGGCGGCCAATGGCGTCGCCCATGCCCAGCGTTCTGGCACCCCCTTCGGTAGCCGCGGACAATACCTCGGCGGTGGAAAGCCACGATTGCGTCTCCGGCGATCCCACGCGCGAGACGAACGAGGCCAGCCGCACCGCCTCGAACATGTTCTGGTTGTCCGAGCAGTGGGAGGCGTCCGTGCCGATCGCCAGGTTCACCTTGCCCTCCAGCATGGCGCGCGCCGGGGCGATGCCCGAGCCGAGGCGCAGGTTGCTGCCGGGATTGTGGGCGACGGACGCGCCGTTATCGCCCAGGCGCTGGATGTCCTCATCGGTCAGCCAGACGCAGTGGGCGCCCGTGAAGTTGGGGCCCAGGAAGCCCAGCCCGTCCAGGTGCGCTGTCAGTGTCTTGCCGTAGCGCTTGATGCCGGAGACCGCCTGCGCCTTGGATTCGGCCAGATGCATGTGCAGGCCCACGCCGTACTCGGCGGCAAGGTCGCGGCAGGCGACGATAAACGCGTCGCTGCAGTGCAAGGGTATGGTGGGGGCCAGCGCCAGGGCCGCCTTGCCGCGATCGAACGGCCAATGCTCCAGCACTTGCCGGCAAGCCGCCACGCTCTCCTCGTACGGCGCGGCCCGCACCTGTTCCACGCGGGCGCGCAGCGATTTGGGCAGCGATTCCATCAGGCCGGGGATCGCCTCGTAGAACAGGCGGTCCGCCATCATGGGCGCCACGACGACGCGCATCCCCACCTCCTGATAGGCGCGGGCGACGGCCTCCAGGCCTTCCACGGTGGGCAGGGGATACTCGACGTACAGATCGTAGGCGGCCGTGCACCCTTTGCGCACCATCTCCACGGCGTTGATCTTGGCCGCCAGGTACTTGTCCTCCAGCGTGCGGCTGCCGCCCACCCAGGGCCCCGCGTTGAGCAGCAACTCCAGCGACCAGCGGTCGCCCAGGCCCTTGGCCAGGCTGCCGTGGCCGTGGGTGTGGGCGTTGACCAGACCCGGCATGAGCAGCCGGTGCGCGGCGTCGACGACTTGGGCTTCGGCGGGCACCGCCATGCCGGGCGGGCCCAGTTGCCGAATCGTTTCCCCATCGATGAGGACGTCCGCCGGCTCGGCGCGGTGGCCCGCGATGTCCAGCACCCGTCCTCCGCGGAGCACGATGGGTCGCATCGGCCTACCGGCTGGCGATGGGTACGTAATCGCGCACGGTCGAGCCGGTGTAAATCTGGCGGGGCCGTCCGATGCGATTTTTGGGGGAGGCGTTCATCTCCTTCCAGTGAGAGATCCAGCCCGGCAGGCGGCCGATGGCGAACATCACCGTGAACATATTGACCGGAATGCCCAGCGCCCGGTAGATGATGCCGCTGTAGAAGTCCACGTTGGGATACAGCTTGCGCTCCACGAAATAACTGTCCCGCAACGCCGCCTCCTCCAGTTCCTTGGCGACATCCAGCAGCGGATCGGCGACGCCCAGCAGCTTGAGGACGCGATCGGCGAAAGTCTTGATGATCTTGGCGCGGGGATCGAAGTTCTTGTACACCCGGTGGCCGAAACCCATCAGCAGTGCAGAGGAGTCCTTGCTCTTGACCTGCTCGATGAAATGCCGGGTCGTCAGGCCGCTGGCAACGATACTGTCCAGCATCTCCAGCACGGCCTGATTCGCGCCGCCGTGGAGCGGTCCCCAAAGCGCGGCAATGCCGGCCGAAATGGAGGCGAAGAGGTTGGCGCGCGAACTGCCGACCATCCGTACGGTGGAGGTCGAGCAGTTTTGTTCGTGGTCTGCGTGGAGGATCAGCAGCACGTCCAGGGCCTTGGCAATGTCCGGGTGCGCCTCGTAGGGTTCGGTCGGCAATCCGAACATCATCTTCAGAAAGTTTTCGCAATAGCCCAACGAGTTGTCCGGGTACATCGTCGGCTGACCCAGCGACCTCTTGTAAGACCAGGCAGCGATGGTGGGCAGCTTGCCCATCAGCCGGTAAACGGACAGATCGAGCCCCTCCGGCGTGGACTCGTCGGCCTGCTGGTAAAATGTGGAAAGCGCACAAACGGCCGAGGAAAGCACGGCCATTGAATGAGCGTCCTTGGGAAATGCGTTGAAAAAGCTGCGCATGTCCTCGTGCAGGAGCGTGTGGTAGGTGATGTTCGCCTGGAATTGATCGAGCTGTGCCTTGGTGGGAAGTTGACCGTGATAGAGCAGATAACTCACCTCGAGAAAGCTGGAGCTCTCGGCGAGTTGTTCGATCGGGTAACCGCGATAGCGCAATATCCCCTCTTCGCCGTTGAGATAGGTGATTTCGCTCTCGGCGGAACCGGTATTCCCATACCCCCAATCCATGGTGATGGCGCCCGTATTGGAGCGAAGCGTCGTGATATCGAATGCAACCTCGTTTTCGGTGCCCACAATCACCGGTAGCTCGACACTCTTGCCGTTCACTTCGACCTTCGCTGTGCCGCTCATCGTGTCTCCTTCCCATTCATTGCCGCTCTGACGCTAAGAGGGTGCGATGGATGCTGTGCGTGACTCGCCGGAATCCTCTTCGAGCCGAGCCCGGAGTCCGTTCCCTTGGCGCGCGCCATCGCAAGCCGGAGGCGGCGCTCCGCGTAAATTTGCCGGCAGCATGCCTCCTGATGTCCCGCTGGCTGCGTTGAGGCGGCCCGGTAACACGTTGACCCAGCAACACGGTGACCCGGAAACGCGATGGCCCGCGTGCCGCGCAACGGACGAGCACCACGGGGACGCCCCCCGCTGCGGTATGGCAAGCCGGCACAGGGGCGCCCGACGCTGATTTGTCGGTTTGGCCCTATTGCTATGAATCCTTACGATTGGTATCACGGTGACGGAGAAATCTCCAGGACTGTCCGACAGCCAGACACCGCAAGACAATCGGCGGCGATGGCTCGCGGCGGCGGTGCCGGCGCGGGTTAGGTGCGGATGATCCCGTATTTCTTGAATTTCCGATATAACGTCGCGCGGCCGATCTTCAATTGCACGGCCGCCTTGGACATGTTGCCACCATTTGCGGCCAGCGCATTTTGTATCGCATCGATTTCCAATTGCTCCAGGGATGCCCGGCCCCCTGGCCCGCTCGGCGACGGCGTGTCTGCCTCCGCGCCGCGGTTCGGTATCTCCATGAGCTCCGTCCCTGGCGGCGCTTCCGCTGAGGGAGCGGGAGGCAGGGTCGTAAAGTCACGGGCGGTCAAGACGGTGGAGTCGGCCAACACGACCGCACGATAGATGACGTTCTCCAGTTCCCGCACGTTTCCGTACCAGGGATAATTTATTAACCGCTCCACGGCTTCCGGCGCCACGCTTCGGATGACCTTGTTTTCCTGGCGGCGGAACTTCTCCACGAAATGTTCGATCAACAGTGGAATGTCCTCCTTGCGCTGTTGCAGCGTGGGCACGGAGATGGGGAACACGGCGAGCCGGTAGTAGAGGTCCTGGCGGAAGCGTCCCTCGCCCACCGACTGAAGCAGATCCTGGTTGGTCGCGGAAATAATGCGTACAGAGACGTGCCTGACCTTCCCGCCGATCGGTTGGATTTCCTGCGATTGCAACACGCTCGCCAGCTTGGACTGAAGCGCCAGATTCAGCTCCCCGATCTCATCGAGGAAAAGCGTGCCCTCGTGGGCCTCTTCGAACTTGCCGATGCGGCGGGCCGTGGCTCCGGTGAAAGCGCCTTTCTCGTGACCGAACAGCTCGCTTTCCAACAGGTTTACCGGAATCGTGGCGCAATTGAGGGCCACAAACGGCTGCTGGCGGTACTGTCCCTGGAAATGGATCGCGCGCGCGATCAATTCCTTGCCCGTGCCGCTTTGCCCCTGAATGAGCACGGTGATGTTGCTGTCCCGCACCTTGCGCACCAGCTTCATTACCTGCTGGAAGGGTTTGCTCACCCCGATGATCCCGGTATAGCCGCCCTCCATCTCGTTGAGGCGCATCTTGAGGTTTTCCACCTCTTCCCGCAGGCCCAGGGTCTGCAGGGCGTTGCGGATGGCCATGCGCACATCGTCGAAGCTGTAGGTCTTGTTCACGAAGTCGTACGCGCCATCCTTCAACGCCGCGATGGCATCGGGCATCGTGCCGTACGCCGTCATCACGATGATACAGCCGACCTTGCCCGTCTGGTTGAGCGCATGCAGCGTCGCCAGACCGGACATCCCCGGCAGGCGCAGGTCGAGCAACACCAGATCCACGCCCTCCCCTTCCCGCACCTGCCGCAGTGCCGATTCGCCGTTCTGCGCCGCCTCGACCTGACAACCGGAGCGCTTCAGGTGCAGCTGGAGCAGCTTGCGGATTCCCGCGTCGTCATCGACCACGAGAATTTTCGGCGCGCGATGCAGACCCTCGGGAACGAACCCGCTGTCGGGCGCGGTCGTGGGCAGTCGCTTACTATTTTCCATTTGTCCGCTGGTACGCGGTGAATGTACTTCGCATCAGACTTTTGCGATGCCGCTTGTCTGGCTTTATTAATCCGAACTTTAAATAGGTTTGATTAAAGAAGTCTCGCCGGATTTCCTCGCGCAAAGGCGAAAAGGGTTAAAATGTCAACTGTCGGCGGTCTTGCGGCTCACGAGTGCGAGGCACTTACTCAACGCCGGACCGGACCGGTGCACCGCGGCCGCGGCCGCCGATTCGCGTCAGGCGCATGGCGGCTCTCGCTGGTCTCATCGATACAAACGCAAAATGGAGGCGATCGGCTTCGGGCAAGACTTGTACCGCCCGCTGGCAGCGGCGCCTTGGCAGTGTAGCGTAATCCTGTGTGGCGGACAAAGGGGTGCGCGGCACCGCCACCTGGCCGCTTGGCACAGGGCAGAAGTTCGAGGCGCGCGAATAACCCCTCCGCGGTGTTTTTGTACTGCCAGGCAGGGAGGGGAGCTTTCCACTTCCTTGTATCGTGTATTCGGCGGTGTGTGTCCCCCCTTCTCTGCACAGCGGATATGGAGGGGAGAAGCGCGCGACTCGCAAGCGCTTCACGGTCTGGCGCGGGTTCCATCGGTGTTCTCTATTGTTCCCAGCGGCCAGGGATATTCCGTCGGGAGGATGAGGTTTATGAGAAAACCTCCCGTCCGTCGTTATCCTGATTACAGATTGGTGTCAGGCGGCCCGTGCCGGGCAGATTGCCAGTGCTTTGCAAAAAGCCAGACTGTGCGATAATCAATACGGCTGCAACCGTGTGAAACAATCCGTGCGATCGCACCGGTGGGAATCGCCGTGAACCGATCCCATCGTGCGGGTGACGGAAACGGCCGCGGAATCTTTTTTGGCCCCCTGGGGTGCGATGGCTGCCAGAATGCGCGAAAAGACCTACTACAAGATTTCCTTCTCCAACGAGGACGAGCTGTATCAGGTCTGCGCGCGGCACGTCTCCACTTCCGATCTCTATGGGTTGATCGAGATCGGCGATTTCATCTTTCCCGCCTCCAAGCTGGTCTACAATCCTGGAGAAGAGCGCCTGCGCCGCGAGTTCGAGGGCATCAAGCGCACGTGGATTCCCTATCATGCCATCGTGCGCATCGATGAAATTTTCGAATCGCGGAAAAGCGAGATCAAGATCATTCCCCTGGAATCGCCGGCCAATCGCGGCAAGCGCGATCCCCGCAAGGAAGGACCCCTCAAGAAGCCGGAAGCCTAGGCTGGAAGCCGATTTGCGCCCGATCCCACGCGGGCGCACCCAGGGCGCGGGACCCTCTTTCCTACCGACATGGCGCAAACTACAAACGATTAAGTGCGCTCTCTGCGCCCTTCAATTCGCATCGCGTTCGCGCATGCATGCAAAAAAAGCTTGATTTTCAGAGAGTTCCTATCTTATACGATGGCTAGCGATCATCCGACGGCCGCTGAAGCGGCGGGGCGCGGGGGCCTTGACCGAGGCTCGCCTTCGCGCTCGGGTCGCGCAACGGGAAAAAGGGGAACCTCGTCGTTTCATGTACTTCCCGTTCAGATGGCCTTAGGTTGCAGGTAACGAGTGCCGCCAGGCGTCAAGTGCGATCACTCCGTGCAGTCGGGCGGCGGGATAAGGTGTCGATCATCCGGGATGCGCGGTTGGGGAGATTTTCCGCACGCTGTCGCTTAAGGTCAGAATTGCATTTGCGAGTATTGCATTGCGAGAAGCCGGATAGTATGTGCAGGGGTATGATGCACCCACGGTTAGCGAAGCGATCGGCGGCAAGGCAATCGCACCCGGATGATGACGAACTTCAAGTCGGCAGGCAGAGGGCCTGTTTAGGAGGACGGCACCGGCAAGTCCCCCCACGGGGGTTTAACATAACCATTAGGGAGCAAACACGATGAGGAGCAAACTCTTGCAATCGATGACCTCCGTCATCGCGCTGCTGGCCCTCTCCGCCTTCGTGGCCGGCGGGGCGCTGGCTCAGGACAGCAAACCCACGATCCGCGGCAACTTCGGCGCGGCCTGGGGCATTAAAACCATTGAAGGACTGGATCTAAACCCAGCCGCTCCACACGTCGACCA
>JACZVE010000062.1 GCA_022572825.1 SAR324 cluster bacterium | reverse complement strand
TTTCGTATTTCCGGTGGTCGGCGGCTCTACCTCCGAACAGGTCTACGTCCCCGCCCAGCGCCTTGCGGAGCGCTTCAACCGTCTTTTGGCCGCTGATCTTGAGACCTTCGGGAGTCGTGATGCACAGGCGCGGTTCGAGCTCGCTTTTCGCTCTCGCTTGCTCGGCCGCCTGCGTACAGGCCGCCTGAGCATCCTCGCTCAGCCCCCGTCCGAGACCCGAGGCGAAGTCGATGGTGTCGGACGCAAGTAGCAGGAGCGAAATCGAGTCTTCTCGAAAGCCCAGGCACGACGACAACTCTCCGTCCGTTGTGCAGCCGATCAGTTCGATGCCGGGCCAGGCATCGTTGATTGCGTCGAGCAACTCCTGATGTTCGAAGTCGTTTCCGGTGAACAGTAGACCTGCCTGGGGGGGCCTCCCCTCCAATGCCGCCTCGCATTGCTCGCGAACCTCGGCAAAGGCTGAAAGTGTATCTATATCCTCGCTATGGCCCGATGCCGCGACGAGCATGTCACTCCTCCTCGTGAGGTTTGAACCGACCGTACGTCGTTAAAGGACTCTGGACCAGAAGCCAGGAGATTCCCATTAACCGAGATTTCCCAGATGATTCCTCCCAAGCACCGAAAACGGTAGCACAATCGAGTATCGATTTTAAGCGTGGCTATTCATCCCGGTCTGGCGGCTTGAGTTGACCGACATTTCCCAGTTGGAGCCGCCAGTATCGTTATCTATCTGGGAAATATGGGTTTACTGCATTTAAGGGCGTCGATCTGCAGTTGAATCGGACACGGTAATATCAGGCGCGATACTTTTCCTCCATCTCGTAATACCAGGGGAAGCCCACGATGTCCTGAATCTCGGCGAAGCGCATGCGATCGTCATCGGCGGCGTAGCCTTTGTCCCGCTTGAAGCGGGCCAGCTCATCCCTCATCGCCCAGGCCGCGATGCGGAACAGCATGGAGGGATAGATGGCGATCTTGAAGCCCATTTGCTCCAGGGCGTCGGCGTGCAGGCAGGGCGTCTTTCCGTCCTGCACGACATTGATCAGCGTGGGCGCCTTGATGGACCTGGCGATGGTCTCCATCTCCTCCACCGATTCCGGCGCTTCGAAGAACACCACGTCCGCGCCGGCGGCCTCGAAAGCCAGGCAGCGCTCCAGGGCATCGTCGAAGCCGTTGACGGCGCGCGCGTCCGTGCGCGTGACCAGCACGATGTCCTTCTCGGCGCGGGCATCGCAGGCGGCCCTGATCTTGCCTATCATCTCGGCCAGCGGGATCACCTCCTTGCCTTTGGTATGGCCGCATTTCTTGGGCGATACCTGGTCCTCGATCTGAACGCCGGCCAGGCCGCTCTGGGCGTATGCCTTGACGGTTCGGTACGTATTGACCGCGTTGCCGTAGCCGGTATCCGCATCGGCGACCATGGGGATGCTGATGGCGGCGGACAGGTTGGCGGCGTGGTGCGCCATCTCCGTGAAGCACATCAGGCCGGTATCCGGCATGCCCAGCACGCTGGCCGCGCTGCCGAATCCCGTCATGTAGGCGAGGTCGAAGCCCGCCCGCTCGATGAGCCTGGCCGACATCCCGTCGTAACAACCCGGCGCAAGGAGGATGCCCGGGCGGCTGAGCAATTCGCGAAGTCTGGCAGCATGATCCATGGTTCCTCCCTCTCTGGAAAGGGATGTCGACGGCCCGCCCCTCGCACCGCGCCTCCGGAGGGATGCGGGCCCGTCATTGCATCGGCACGCGCCCTGTAAGCGGGCCCCTACGCATTCGGCGGAGCACCATCATAGTCGATCCGAGGCACTCGATAAAGGCTGGAGGCGTTCCAGTATCTGCTCAGGGGGTGGTTGCAGGTACGACGCCGGTCGGATAAACCGGCCTGCGCCGGGTGGCGGCGAACATGGCCAGGCCGGTGACGATCATGCCGAGGATCAGCAATGCCAGGGTGTAGTCATGGTGGCCGAAGCGATCGAACAGATAGCCGGCCAGCCACGGCCCAATGACAGCGCCGGAGCCGAAGCCAATATCCAATACGGAGAGGATCTTCCCCAGATGCCGGCCGGGAAACAGTTCGGCCACCGTGGAGGCATACACCGGGCTGAGTCCCATATAACCGAATCCGAACAGAATGCTGAATGAGAGCAGATAGGCGAATTGCGGGGAGCCTTTGGCGAGAAAGAGAAACAGCACGCCGATCACGCCCAGTACGGTCACCAGCAGGTAGATGGGGTTGCGCCCGAAGCGGTCCGACAGAGCGCCCCAGGTCAACTGGCCCACCGTGCGCGTCAGTCCGGTCAGGCCGAACAGGGCGGACGCCGTGGCGAGGTCGTAGCCGAGGTCCACGGATAGTTGAGTCTGATGCACCGCCATCGTCATGATGATGAAGCCCATCATGGTGACGGCCAGCAGCAACAACCACCAGGCCGGGCTGCGCATCGCGTGGGCGATCGTGAATCCTTCCTGTGTGCTTTTGCCGGGCTGACCCTCACTGCCCGCGGCGCCGTCCGGGTGCAGGCCCAGCTCCTCCGGCGAATTTCGGTGACCGAGTGCGTTGAGCGGCACGAGAAGAGGCAGCATCACCAGCGCAAACACCAGATAGGTGTTGCGCCAGCCCAGCGCGCCGATCAGCCATTGGCTGAGCAGGGCTATCAGCAGCGAGCCGATTCCCACGCCCGACAAGGCCAAGGCCGCCGCCAATCCGCGCTTGCGAACGAACCAGCGTGGCACGACAGCCATGTGGGTGGGAAAACCCAGCGGGGCCAGGGCCAGCCCGACCAGGAGCCCGTAATACACATAGAAGCGCCAGATGGTATCGATGGTGCTGCACAGCATGAGGCCCAGGCACAACACCACGATGGCGACGGGAAACACCCGGCGCGGACCGAAGCGGTCGAACAGCGCACCCACAAAGATCATCGAGATGGCATAGACCCCCATGGACACCGAGAAGATACCCGCCGTCTCCGCCCGTTGCCAGCCCGTCTCGGCAAGAATGGCCACATAGAACACGCCGAAGGCAAAGCGCACACCGAGCACCATGAACAGCGTCACGAACATGACGCCGATCACGACCCAGCCGTAGTAGATGCCCCGGTTTGTAAAATAGTGCACGAGCATGGCAGCGGAGGGACCGTATCGGCAATCCGCACACTCCATAACCGGAGGGTGCGCGGAAACTATGCTGCGTTAATCGCAGCCGGTGGAGCGCCCTACTTCAGTAATTACAGCGCATCATTCCGGCGCATCACAAGGGCCAACCATGCCCGCGTACTATCGGGCATGGGGGTGCGGGCGGCCGTGCTTGGGTTATTTTGTATTTTGTATACCACGTTTGCTTTCCCGCTTCCGCCGCATTATAGAGTGTGGAGCCTTGGGCGAGCGAGTTCGATCACACTTTCCTTGCGCGTATCCGGATGAAGATTCACGAGTATCAGGCCAAGGAAATTTTGTCTCGCTACGATGTGCCGGTCCCGAAAGGGCAGGTGGCGAGCACGGTGGAGGAAGCCGTGGCCGCGGCGAACGCCGTGGGAGGCGAGATATGGGTCGTGAAGGCGCAGATTCACGCCGGCGGCCGGGGCAAGGGCGGGGGCGTGAAAGTGTCGAAAGGGATGGCGGCGTTGCGGGACAATGCCCGCAATATCCTCGGCATGCAGTTGGTGACCCACCAGACCGGGCCCGATGGCCAGAAGGTCAACAGGGTGTTGATCGAGGAGGGGATGGACATCCGCCGGGAGCTGTATCTTTCCATGTTGGTGGACCGTGACCGCCAGTGTGTCGTCGTGCTGGCTTCGACGGAAGGCGGGATGGAAATCGAGGAGGTCGCGGCCAATACCCCGGAGAAGATTCTGCGGGAAAGCGTGGACCCCGCCGTCGGCCTGCTGCCCTTCCAGGCGATGCGGCTGGCCAAGGGGCTGGCTGTCGGGGAGTTCGATCCCAAGCTGGTGCGCCCCACGGCGGGGATGATCGCCAAGGTGTACAACGCATTTATCGGCGAGGACTGCGCTCTGCTGGAGATCAATCCGCTGGCGCTGACGGGCGACGGCCGTGTGCTGGCCCTGGACGCCAAGGTGAACTTCGACGACAGCGCGTTATTCCGGCACAAAGATTCATTGTCGCTGCGGGACCCGGACGAGGAGGAGCCGTCGGAAATCGAGGCCAGCGAGGCGGATCTGAGCTACATCAAGCTGCATGGCACGATCGGCTGCATGGTCAATGGCGCCGGCCTGGCAATGGGTACGATGGACATCATCAAGGCCGTGGGGGGCGAGCCGGCCAACTTCCTGGATGTGGGCGGCGGGGTCGATCAACAGCGTGTGGAGACGGCCTTCCGTATCATTACCAAGGACCCCAACGTCAGGTGCATTCTCATCAATATCTTCGGTGGGATCGTGCGCTGTGACATCGTGGCCGAAGGCGTGGTCGCCGCGTTCAAGTCGCTGGGCCTGAAAATCCCCGTCGTTGTGCGCCTGGAGGGAACCAACGCCGAACAGGCGCGGGATATCATCAACCAGTCCGGCATGGGAGCGCTGCTGCAGATGGCCGAAGGGCTGGATGACGCCGCGGCGAAAAGCGTGGCGGCGGCGAGCGCTTGAGCGCACCGTTTTACCTTCGCACGCAGGAAGGGCAATGTCGGTCTTAGTGGATCAGCAGACCCGGGTGGTGGTGCAGGGCATCACCGGTTCGCAAGGCGCGCTGCACACGCGCGCCTGCCGGGAGTACGGCACACGGATCGTGGCAGGCGTGACCCCTGGCAAGGGGGGCGAGGATTTCGAGGGCATTCCCGTTTTCGACCTGATGTCCGAAGCGGTGGCGCAGACGGGGGCGGATACCTCGCTGATTTTCGTTCCGCCGCCTTTCGCAGCCGATGCGATCATGGAAGCGGCCGATGCCGGAATCGATCTCATCGTCTGCATCACGGAGGGGATTCCCGTACTGGATATGGTGCGGGCGGGGCGCTATGTCAGGGCCCACGGCAGGCGCCTCATCGGCCCGAACTGCCCCGGCATCATCACGCCCGGGGCCTGCAAAATCGGCATCATGCCTGGCTATATCCACAAACCGGGCGACATTGGAGTGGTTTCGCGCTCGGGCACGCTGACCTACGAGGCGGTCTGGCAACTCACCGAGCTCGGTCTGGGACAATCCACCTGCATCGGCATTGGCGGCGATCCCGTCAACGGCACCAGCTTTATCGACTGCTTGCGGCTGTTTCAGGACGATCCCGCCACCCGCGCCATCGCGATGATCGGAGAGATCGGCGGCACGGCGGAGGAAGATGCGGCCAGCTACGCCAAGGCCCACGTGACCAAGCCCATCGTGGGCTTCATTGCCGGGCAGACGGCCCCCCCCGGCCGGCGCATGGGGCATGCCGGAGCCATCATCTCCGGTGGCAGAGGCACCGCCGCGGAGAAAATGGACGCGCTGCGGGAGGCCGGAATACACGTGGTGGCGACTCCGGACCGCATCGGCAAGGCGATGGCCGAGGTGCTCCAGCCGGGCTAGTAGGGCCCAGGACGAGCGCCGCTGTCCCAACGAACCGTGCCATCCGGAACGGCCCTGCGATCCCGGTATGGGCGATGGCGCCAGAGATTTCACCCGGCTGGGGCAGGGAACCGCGCCCACCATCGCCGATCCGCCCGGATCAGAAGATATCGAAGCCCCCCGCGCGGCCGAAGCCATGCCGTCCCGGCGGTTGGATACGGGAGAGGCTCGAAGGGTCACGGGGATGGCACCTGCGTATGGACGAGAGTTATTGTCAAAAGTTGTGGCCTGAGGGTATCAGGCGGCTATCCTTTCGCGCATCACCCCATCTTCGAATTTCACCTCTTCGATCACATCCGCCAGCCAGTTTGATCCGTTCAATCGCCGCCAATGGTTCTGGGCGCTCATGCACAGTTTGAAGACCATGGTGAAGGCCGTTTCCCTGGAGAGACAGCCTCGGGTCTTGTCCGTCCGCAACCGCACCGTGGCGAAGGTCGATTCGATGGGGTTGGTGGTGCGGATGTGCGTCCAATGCTCCGCCGGGAAGTCGAAGAACGTCAGCAGCGCGTCGCGATCCTTGGCCAGGCAGTCCTCGGCCTTGGGATACTTGGCCCGATAGGTATCGAGAAACAAGTCGAAGGCCTTTTCCGCCTCTTCCCTGCCCGGTGCCATCCAGATTTCATGGAGGCGTTGTTTGGCCTGCTTCTGTACGGATTTGGGAAGCTTGTTGAGCACGTTGGCCGTCTTGTGTACCCAGCAGCGTTGCCGGCGCGTTTCGCCATAGACCTTGATCAGAGCCTTCCAGAAGCCCAACGCCCCATCGCCCACCGCCAGCTTCGGCCCAATGGCCAATCCCCGCGATTTCAGGTCGAGCAGCAGCTCCGTCCAGGATTGCTCGCTTTCCCGGTAGCCGTCCCAAAATCCAATCAGTTCCTTGTTTCCGGCTTCATCTGCTCCCATGATCACCAGGAAGCATTGGTTGGCCTGCTCCAGACGGGCCTGGAAGTAGACCCCATCCACCCAGAAGTAGACGTAGCGCTTGGCCGAAAGGGCGCGTTTTTGCCAGGCCTCCAGTTCCCCCTTCCAAGTCTCCTTCAACCGGACGATGGTTGTCGGCGAAAGCCCCGGCGCATCCGGCCCCAACAGAGCGGCCAAGGCTTCGGAAAAATCCCCGGTGGAAATCCCTTTCAGGTAAAGCCAGGGAATCAACTCCTCGATGCTCCGGGTGCGGCGCAGGTAACGAGGCAGTATCGCGGAGGTAAACCGGATCCCCGACCCGCTGCGATCCCGGACACGGGGCGCCTTGACCGAAATCGCGCCAATGCCCGTCTGGATCTCCCGTTCCGGTAAGTGGCCGTTGCGAATCACTTGCCGGCGACCGGAATTGTCACGGATATCCAAATGCTGAACCAGGAAGGCCTCCACCTCCTCTTCGATGGCCTGGGCCAACATCTTACGAGCCCCTTCCCGCAACACCGCAGTCAACAGGTCCTTGGTCTCTGCCTCTGGCTTTTCCAGGGCGATCACCCTATCCTCTTCCATGGCGTATCCTTTCCTTTTGTGGGGGTGACTCAATTCCTATCACCCAGGATACGCCGCCTTCCTCACCTCATGCCAGAACACAACTTTCGGTCATATCTCATGCCTCACCCCGCCTGACCACTAAAAGCGGACAGAAATCTTCGTGCATACAGCCGGTCTCGCGACCACTTTTAGTGGTCAGGCCGCCCCTCTCCGCAATCGGAGAGGGGCGAACTGGCCGGAGTATCACGGGAAACTGCCGTCGTCAGCTCCCCCTCTCCGAGTTAGGACAGGGGGTCGGGGGGTGAGGCATTATTGCAGAACATCAGCAACTTAGAAAAATCTGCTCGCCTGACAGTCGCCGTAATGAATTATTAAAGGAAACTACAAGACCCCACACAAGCGATAGAAGCCCGAACATCAAGTCGAAGCCAAAGCGCTCACACCACTGAAAGATCAACCCGACCCCCAGCAGCTTGTCCTGCAGCCTCGTCGAAGGGGGCGGAAAGGCGGGGGGCTGGCAGCCCAGTGGCCGTGGTTCAAAACGGGCCGCCGTTCGGATATAATCCCCCTATAGCCGGCCAATGCTCCGGCGCCCCGCGCCAGCCGCGGGGCGGGCAGGGATGCCACGCTCCATCGATACCGCGTTGTCATACCTGCCCTCGGGCCAACGGCTACCGTTACCCACCTTCCCGACGGGTGAGGCTCTTGGCAGGCGAGCGGTCAACAATGCGATTTCGCCCCCTGGTCCTCGGCCCAGCGGCTCCGCCCGGTCGGTGGGCCTGGGCCGCACCGGCGGGGTTGTGCCTGTCCCTCCTCGCGGGCTGTGGCGCAGGGCTCGAGGTTGCCGGATTTTCCGTGCCGGGAGACGCGATCCTGCTGCTGTCGGCAGGCGCACTGCTCAACGCGGTCGTGCTGGGGCTGGTGTTGCTCACCTGGGAACGGCTGGGCCGCAAGCGCCGGATGCGGGAGCATCTGCGGCGCGAGCTGCGCTATCTGCGTCAATGGGCGGACACCGCCGGCGTGCTGCGCAAGGCGGGGCTGATCCATGACCTCAACGCGCTGGGTTGGGTACCCGCCGAGCTGGAAGCGTGCGTGCTCAACGGCGCGGACCTGAAGGGCGTGCGGCTGACCGGGTGCCGGATGCGCGCCGCCAATTTGAGCGGGGCCGACTTGCAGGGGGCCGACCTGGACGGCGCCGACCTGTTCGGCGCGGACCTGTCCCAGGCGAACCTGACCCTGGCCAGCCTGCGCGGGGCCAATCTGCGCGGGGCCAACCTGGAAGGGGCCGCGCTGGTGAAGGTGGAGCTGGATCACGCGAACCTGCACCGCGCCAACCTGCTCCATGCCGACTTGCACGGCACGCGGCTGGAGGGGGTGCGGCTGGAGCGCGCGCGCTTCGCCCACGGCGAGGAGGGGCTGTTGCGGCAGACCGTGCACCCGTCGGTGGAGGACTGGATTCGCGCGCGGCTGGACGAGCGGGGTTGCTATCGTGAAGCTGCCGGATTGACCGCGGGAGAAGCGGCACGCGGCACGCAAGCGCCGCCTTCCCTTCCACCAGCACTCAGAAAGCGGCGGGCCTGAGAGAGCGCTCAATTTGATTGAGGATTTCGTCCCCACAGTGCCGCAGCCCGCCGTGCAATCCGCAGGGCAACCCACAATGCACCGGGTGCGCGAGGGAGCCTTGCGCCCTTGGCGGGATTTAAGCAACTAGAAAGTAGACAGGGCATTGGCAGGCGCGACGCGCTAACGGGTGCCCGGGCCGGGGGCTTGCCCGGAGTCGTGCGTGAGGGCGGGTGCGACCCTATACCACCTCGCCGCCGCCGCGGCCACCGATGACGACCTTGCCTTCCTCTTCCAGGCGGCGGGAGATTTTGACCATGGTCTGCTGGGCGCGCTCCACGTCGGCTACCTTGACCGGCCCCAGCACTTCCAGGTCTTCGCGCAGCATCTCGGCGGCGCGCTGTGACATGGAGCTGAAAATGAGCTCCTTGATGGGCTCCGAGGCGGTCTTCATGGACATCACCAGCTCTTCCTTGGGCATTTCCTTGAGGATGACCTGCATGCCCCGGCTGTCGATGAGCACCATGTCCTCAAAGGTGAACATCAGCTCGCGAATCTGCTCGGCCAGGTCCGGATTGCTCTCCTCGATGGTGGCCAGGATGCGCGTCTCGGTGGATTTGTCCAGCGAGTTGAGCATCTCCGCCACCGCCTCGATGCCGCCCACCTTGGAGGTGCCCATGGCGCCGGCGGCCTGCATCTCGCGGGAGAGCACCTCGTCGATCTCGGAGACCACGCCCGGCTGGATGCTCTCCAGGATCGCCATGCGGTACACCACGTCGGCCTGAAGGTTTTCGGGGAGCTCCTTGAGCACGGTGGCCGTCTGCTCCGGATCCTCCAGATGGGCCAGGATCAGCGCGATGGTCTGCGGGTGCTCGTGGGTGATGAAGTTGGCGATGGCCTTGGGGTCCAGCCACTTGAGGGACTCCAGGGCGCTCTCTTCCACGTTGGCCGAAAGATTGTCGACCAGCTCCTTGGCGCGGTCGCCCCCAAGCGCCTTGGCGAGGGTATTGCGCACGAAGTCGCCCGAGGCGTTGATGATGAAGCCGTCGCCGTCGCCGCCGCTCTTGTTGTAGAACTCCTCCAGCACGACGTCCAACTCCTCGGGCGCCACGTCGGTGAAGCGGGCCATGTAATACCCGACCTGCTGAATCTCGCTGTCCTCCAGGTTCTTGACCACCTCCGAGGCGCCTTCCTCACCCATGGCCAGCAGCAAGATGGCCGCTTTCTTCGGCCCCGTCAGTTTTCCGACACCCATGGTTCCTCTCCGGGCTCGTGGCCTGCCGGCGGCGCATTGCCACGTGGCACGCCGCCCGCCAATTCATCCGACAATATCCCTTATGCTGTTCCTTATGCTATGTCCCTAATACCAGCCTACTTATACTACAACTTGCGCCGCATTGCTCCAAGAGTTTGCGGGTATGCAAAACGTCCGATTCGGCGTTTGCTCCGTCTCGTTGGCGATTCCCGCCTCTTGACGATCGATCCGTGGGGCATCACCTCGTTAAACCCAGCAGGGCCGTTCAGAGACAAGCTCCATTGCAAGGCGCGTTGCAAAGTTTCTTCATTGAGCACCCGCGTCAGTCCTCAGCGAAGAATGCCTCCGCCTCCTGAGCGAATGCAGCGGTGAGGCGCTGTTTTGTCACCCGCGGTTCCTCCACGATGACGCGCGAATCGGAAATGATGTCGAAGAATCCCAACTCATTGCGGTAGCGCGGCACGATTTGCAGGTGTAAGTGCTCGATGCTCGCCCCGGAGGCAGGCCCAATGTTGTAGCCGATGTTGTAGCCACCGGGCTGATATTCCCGATCCAGCACCCGCAGGGACAACAACTGCAGGCGATGCAATTCCAGCACCTGCCCCTCGCTCAACTCGCGCACATCGAGATAATGGGCCTGGGGGACGATCATCAGGTGACCGGGATTGTACGGATACAGATTCAACGTGACAAACCATTCGCCGTGGCTGAAGACGCGAAGGATATCCACCTGTGGATCATCCCGCGCCACGGCGCAAAGGATGCAGCTCACGGGGGGCCGCTTCCCTTTGGCGTAGGCCAGCTTGTTGGCGACGATATGGTGCTTTTCCCGCTTCACGTGACCTTGCCCGCGATTGCGCCGCCCCGCCGATCCCGCCGGCAGCCGGGTTGTCCTTCAACCATTCATCATCCAGGCCAAGCGGCCCGCCATGGCCCTCCGCCCGGGGCGATGCCCCCCGGCCGACCCGCTGGCCGCGCGCCGTTCCGCGGACTTCCCTGCGGGTATGCTGCCGGTCAACGTGTTGCGGGATTTCCAGGCATCCTATACGATCGTCTCACTTGGCAGGATAGCTCAGCTGGTTAGAGCGCGCGATTCATAATCGCGAGGTCGGGAGTTCAAGTCTCCCTCCTGCTACTTGAAATTCGATGTGGTTTCAGTTGGATGAGAGCCCTCTTTGGCGGTGGCCGGCGAGGGCTTTTTTCTAGGGGCTACCATGGGGCTACTTTGTGAGTAGCACACCCTCTTGATTTCGGCCATTTACACTCT
>JACZVE010000406.1 GCA_022572825.1 SAR324 cluster bacterium | reverse complement strand
GGCTTGCTGGGGATCGACTCGCCGGTGGACGACGATGATGTCTTGCTCGACGATGCATTTCTGGCGCCGGGATATGGCTTGGCGGGAGAGGCTACCTGGCGGGCCATCATCCTCGGGGCCCGAACCGAAGGTCTGATGCTAGATCCGACCTATACCGGAAAGACCATGGCGGGTTTCATCGACCGGGCGGAGGCCGCCACGTCGGCCAGCACACTGGTGTTTGTGCACACGGGCGGCACGCCTGCCATTTTCGCCTACAACGATGATCTCGTTGGTGCCATCGACAAATTCGCGGACATCACCTGAGGGCCGGCGGTCACCGCTTGGCGGCCACCGCCAATGCAAATGACCCGCCCCCGGCGATTGTTACATATTGAATGAATTTACAAGCCACATCGCCGGTGTTATGTAACTGAAATTCATTTTTGAATTTGTGTGCCTATTCCCTTAGCTCCGCAAGGACAGGAATAATGACTCGCTCCCCTGCTGGGTGCATTATCGGTAGTCGCCTCACCTCCCATCCCTTCTTTCGCTAGAGAGGGGGAGCAGCGCGCGACTCGCAATCGGTGCGCTCCTTCCCGCCGAAGGCGACACTATCAGGCGAAATAAAGTCACCTGATACTGGCTTTTGCGATACTGACCAGGAGGACATGAAAGTCGGATTCATCGGCGTGGGCATGATGGGTGGCCCCATGTGCCGCAACCTGATCAAGAATGGCCACCAGGCGGTCGTGTACGATATCAGCGCGGACGCCCTGGCGCGCATCGCCGGCCCTTCCACGGAGCAGGCCGCTTCGCCGCAGGCGGTGGCGGAGCAGGTGGAGGTGGTGTTTACCTCCCTGCCCATGCCGGCGGACGTGGCAGCGGTGATCCTGGGAGCCAACGGCCTCGCCGCCGGCGCCAGGCCGGGGTCGATCATCGTGGACCTGAGCACCAACGCCCCCGCCGAAGTGCAACGCCTGTCGGCGGAACTGGCCAAACAGGACCTCGCGCTCCTGGATGCCCCTGTCAGCGGCGGTGTGGACGGCGCCGAGGCGGCGACCCTGGCGATCATGTGCGGCGGGAAGCAGCGGGATTACGACCGGGTCAAGCCCTTGCTGGACTGCATGGGCAAGAACGTCTTTCTGGTGGGCGGGATCGGCTCGGGCAATATCGCCAAGCTCTGCAACAACATGATTGCGTTTTGTAACCTGGCCGTGGCGATCGAGGCGCTGATGCTGGCAACCCGCGCCGGGCTGGACCCCCGCGTCGTGACCGATGTCATCAAAGCGGCCAGCGGCGACAGCGCCTCACTCAAGCGGGTGGAGCGCAAAGGCCTGAAAGGGGACTGGCAACAGGAATTCTCGGTCGACCTGTCGCACAAGGACCTCACGCTGGCGCTGGAGCTGGGCAGGCAGACGGATACCCCGCTGCCCTTTGGCGCGTACACCTATACGCTGCTGCAGCAGGCGCGGGCCAAGGGTTGGGGAACCGACGATCTGGGCGGCATTCAGCGGCTGTGGGAGGCAGCGCTGGGCACCAAGGTGCGGGGGTGAAACACAATTTAATCACATGCTTTCCGATATAACGCCGAACCGGAACAGCTCCATGAACGCGATCACCGTGAATGGCCGCAGCTACAAGACACCCGTCCGCCCGGTCGTGGTGGCCTGCATCGATGGCTGCGATCCGGAGTATTACGACGAGGCCATCGCCCGCGGCCTGTTGCCCAACGTCGCGCGCTTCCGGGCGGAAGGATTCTACGCGGAGGCCGACTGCGTCATTCCCAGCTTTACCAACCCCAACAATCTCTCCATCGTCACCGGCGCGCCGCCCGCCGTACACGGAATATGTGGAAACTTCTTCCTCGATCCCGACACGGGCGAAGAGGTGATGATGAACGATCCGCGCTTTCTGCGCAGCGGGAGTATCCTGGCGGCCTTCTCGCAGCGCGGCGCCAAGGTGGTCGTGATTACCGCCAAGGACAAGCTGCGCCGCCTGCTGGGCCATGGGCTGAAAGGGGGCGTGTGCTTTTCGGCGGAGAAGGCGCACGAGGCCACACTGGCCGAAAACGGCATCGAAGGCGTCCCGGAGCTGGTGGGCCGGCAGACGCCGGACGTGTATTCGGCCGCGCTGAGCGAGTTCGTGTTCGAGGCGGGGGTGCACCTCTTGAAGACCGATCCGCCGCAGCTGATGTACCTGTCCACCACCGATTACGTTCAACACAAGCACGCGCCCGGCGACCCGGCCAGCGACCGTTTCTACCGCGCCCTGGACGCCTACTTCGGCGCGCTGGAGGAGCTGGGCGCGATCGTGGCTCTGACGGCCGATCACGGGATGAACCCCAAGAACACCGCCGAGGGTCGCCCCAACGTGATTTTTCTGGCCCCGCTGCTGGACGAGTGGTTGGGCGCGGGCAAGGCGCGGGTGATCCTGCCCATCACCGATCCCTACGTCGCCCACCACGGCGCCCTGGGCTCCTTCGCCACCGCCTACCTGCCGCGCGACGCCGACGCGGCGGCGCTGGCCGGGCGCCTGCGGGCGCTGGAAGGCATGGAACTGGTGCTCACCCGCGGGGAGGGATGCGCGCGCTTCGAGCTGCCGGAAGACCGCATGGGGGATTTGATTCTGCTGGGGAACCAGCGCAAGGTGCTGGGCACCAGCGCCGCCAACCACGACCTCTCGCAACTGGACGAGCCCCTGCGATCCCATGGCGGGCTGGCCGAGCAACGCGTGCCGCTGCTCCTGAACCGGCCCTGCCCCGACCTGCCCGAAGACCGCGCGCTGCGCAATTTCGACGTGTTCGACCTGGCGATGAACTACGCGCGCTGAGACGGCGCGGGATGGAGGAGCTGGTACCTCCTTTTACAAAAAGGCGTAAGTGCTATTTCGGGGGCTTTGCCCCCGCACCCCCAGCAGGGAG
>JACZVE010000061.1 GCA_022572825.1 SAR324 cluster bacterium | reverse complement strand
CCTGACCCGCCGCTAGGGCCAGGCCGAGCAGAAACAGCAGGGTGGCCACGACCACCACGGAGGGCCCGGAAGGCGTATCCCAGGTCATGGAGGCGCCGATGCCACCGAGCACGGCCGCGCTGCCGAACACGCTCGCCAATACGGCCATCTGCTCCGGTGTGCGGGCGAAATACCGCGCCGTGGCGGGGGGAATGATCAGCAGCGCTGTGATCAGCAGAATTCCGATGATCTTCATTGCGATGACGATCACCAGGGCCATCATCAGCATCAGCGCCAGCCGCAGGGCCGTTACGGGCACGCCTTCCGCGCGCGCCAGCTCCTCGTGCACGGTGGCCGCCAGCAGGCGTGACCACAGCACTATCAGCACGCCCAGTGCCAGCGCGCCGCCGCCATAGATCCAGATGAGGTCCTCCCGCGTCACGGAGAGGATGTCCCCGAACAGGTAGGCCATCAGATCCACCCGCACCGTCTCCATGAAGCTGAGCGTGACCAGGCCAAGGGACAGTGCGGCATGGGACAGAATGCCCAGCAGGGTATCGGTGGCCAGGCGCTGCTGACGCTGCAGCAGCACCAGCAGTACCGCGAACAGGCAGAAGGCCAGCAGTGTGCTCAGATTGAGATTGATGCTCAGCGCGAAGCCCAGCGCCACGCCGAGCAGGGCGCCGTGGGCCAGCGAATCGCCGAAGTAGGCCATGCGCCCCCACACGACGAAGCAGCCCAAGGGGCCGGCCACGATGGCGACGCCGACGCCCCCGATGACGGCACGCCAGATGAAGTCTTCGAACAGGTGCGGCACGGTGCTCGTGTTGGGACGATACGTCAGCCGTCTCGCGCCGTCTCATCGGGCGGCGCGTCGTGCGTATGGTCGTGCGCATGGGTGTAAACCGCCAGGTCAGCGGCCGCCCTGGCGCCGAACAATCCGATGTAGCCGGGGTCCTTGACGACCGCCTCGGGATGTCCGGAGCAGCACACGTGCCGGTTGAGACAAACGACCCGGTCCGTCGTGGACATGACCAGATGCAGATCGTGGGAGATCAGCAGCACACCGCAGCCGCGCCGACGCCGGATGCCGTCGATGAGCTCGTACAGATCCAACTGTCCGGTCACGTCCACGCCCTGCACTGGCTCGTCCAGTATCAGCAGATCCGGATCGCGCAGCAGAGCGCGGGCCAGCAGGACGCGCTGAAATTCGCCGCCCGAAAGGGCCTGCAACATGCGCCGCTCCAGATGGCCGCCCCCGACCTCAGCCAACGCTCGGCCTATCTCGTGGCGTTGGGCCGCTTGGGCGATGGAAAGAAAGCGGCGAGCGGTGAGCGGCAGCGTGGGATCGATGTGCAGCCGTTGCGGCAGGTAGCCGATGCGGAGGCCGTCGCGCCGCAGCACCTCTCCCGCCATGGGGGTCAGAACGCCCAGCAACACGCGCACCAGGGTCGTCTTGCCCGCGCCGTTGGGGCCGATCACGGTGACCAGTTCCCCCGCACGCACCTCGATGTCGACCCCGTTCAGCAGCAGCGTGCCTCCCGCGCGCACGGTGAGGCCGCGGCCCTCGATCAGCGGAGCGCTGGCGCCGTCCACCACTCGCAGAGGGCGATCCCGGGCATTCGCTAACGACATTTCGCGCACAGTCCCTGTACCTCCACCATCTGCCGCTCCACACGGAAACCCGCCGCGGTGGCCCCCTCCGCGACGGCGTCGGCGATGGCCGGCTCGTGGATTTCCCGCACCAGCCCGCACCGGCTACAGATGAGGAACTGTCCCTCGTGGGGCTTACCGGGTTGAGGACAACCCACGAATGCGTTAAGACTTTCCAGCCGGTGCACCAATCCCTGCGCTCGCAGAAACTGCAGCGTCCGGTACACCGTGGGCGGCTTGGCGAGATGGGCATCCCCTCCCAGACGTGCCAGGATGTCGTACGCTTTCACCGCATCGTGTCCGCGCCAGACATACGCCAACACCTTCCGTCGCAGGGCCGTCATGCGCGTGCCACTCCCTGCACAGAGCCGATCCGCGCTGTGCAGTGCGGCGGCGATGCAGCGCCGGTGATTGTGCCCGCTGGCCTGGTGCATTGCTGGCTCTACAGGTGCCTTATCCGCCTATTATACCCGCAGGTCCCCTTGACTCACCCTCTGTCATCGCTTTGTATTCAACCCTGCCCCCGCCCCTGGCGCATCGCTTGCGAGCCGTGCGAGACTCCCCTTCCCCGTGTACGGGGCGAGGTTCTGCGGATCATAATTTTGCGGAACTCTCGCTATATTATAACATTGCTGACTGAGCGAAGAGCCAATTTCGCCGCATGGCTGCGACTGCGGGCGGTCGCTGGGAGAATTCGGATTGCTACGTTATAACGTTCAATTATGCTTTGCAATCGCCGTCCTGCTGTTGCGGTGCGGCATGGTCTCCGGCGCGCCCACGGTGGTCGCGACGATCAAGCCCGTCCATTCCCTTGTCGCCGGTGTCATGGAAGGGGTGGGGGAACCGGTGTTGCTGGTGCGAGGGGGGGCATCTCCCCATCACTTCAGCCTGCGGCCATCGGCCGCGCGGGCGCTGCGGCGCGCCCCGCTGGTGATCTGGGTCGGTGCGGAGCTGGAATCATTCCTGGTAAAGCCGCTCGCGACACTTGCGGTGAACGCTCGCGTGGTGGAGCTGGCCGCGGCGGAGGGTGTCGGGAAACTCCCCGCCCGACGGGGCGGAAGCTGGCAGCGGACCCTCCCCGAGAAGCAAAGCCGAGGTCCGCACAATATGCACGTGTGGCTCAGTCCGCCCAATGCCAAAGCCATGGTGCGCGCCATCGTCGCCGCGCTCGCTTCCGTGGATGGCGCCAATGCGGCCGCCTACCGGGCCAATGGCACCCGGCTCGACGCCCGGCTGGACGAGCTGGAGCACGAGCTGCGCGGCAAGCTGGCGCCCATCGCCCATCGGCCATATCTGGTCTTTCACGATGCCTACCCCTACTTCGAGGCGCACTTCGGGCTCAATGCCGTCGGCGCCCTTATGGACAACCAGGAGCGGCGGCCCGGGGCCAGGCGCATCCGGGCGCTGCAGGTAAAGATCCGCGCGCTGCGGGCCGCCTGCGTGTTCGCAGAGCCGCAGTTTCAGCCGCAGCTCGTGCGCGCTGTCGCGGAGGGTTCGCGCGCCAGGACCGGAGTGTTGGACCCGCTCGGCGCCGATCTTCCCGCAGGACCGGAGCTGTACTTCACCCTGATGCGCAACATGGCAAAGGCCCTGGTGAGCTGCCTCTCTCCCTGATTCGCCCCGACGCCGGCACACCTGCGCAGCTCTTGCGCCGCGCGTGCGAAAATTCGGGAAGCGACGCCTGAATTGTGCTAGCAAGGGTGTAATCCTTTCCGTCCTCAAGGAGAGCAGCCGAGCCGCCCTCTTTGCGCGGCAAGTTGCACACACTCGCGGCGGCGGGCCATGGCCACCATTCGCCTGTCCGATATCACGATCACGCGGGGCGACCTGCCGGGCCACGGCCGCCGGTTTGCCATCCACAACCTCACGCTCACCATTCCGCACGGAAAGACCGTGGTCATTCTCGGACCCAGCGGCTGCGGCAAGTCCACGCTGCTGCGGGTCATCGCCGGGCTGGAGGCACCGGATGGGGGGCGCGTGCTGTTCAACGGCAGGGACGTCGCGGGCATCAGTCCCGGGGAGCGCAAGATCGGCTACCTGTTCCAGAGCTATGCCCTTTATCCCCATTTCGACGTCAAGCGGAACATAACCTCCTACTTCTTCTTCCGCCGCAAAACGCCGGAGATGACGCGGCTGCGCGAAGAAAAATTCAAGCGCACCAGCGAACTGCTCGACGTGGCAATGGCGTATCTGCTGGACCGCATGCCCGCCAATCTATCGGGCGGAGAGAAGCAGCGGGTGGCCCTGGGCCGCTGCATCACGCGGGAACCGGAACTGTTCCTTCTGGACGAGCCGTTCTCCAATCTGGATGCCAAGCTGCGTAATACGTATCGCCAGCATTTGAAGACGCTGCTCAGGGAGTTCAGCATTACGACCGTCTACGTGACCCACGACCAGCAGGAAGCGGTGCTGCTGGCAGACCTGATCGCCGTGATGCGCCTGGAGTCTTCGGAAAGCCGGAGCGTCGGCAGTGTCGAGCAGATCGGTACCGTGCGGGAGCTCTACGACCATCCGGGCAACACCTTCGTGGCCGACTTCCTCAACCTGCACGGCGACGTCCCCGCCATCAGCTTCATCGAGGGCGGAGCCATCGCGCCGGAGCTGGACGGCTACACCATCGGCGTCCGACCGGAAGATGTCGCCATCGGCGGCGACGCGCCTGGGGCGGGGGTGCGGGCCATCGTGGGGGAGATTAAGGAAGACCCCTTGCGGCAATACCGGATCGTGGCCTTCAAGATAGGGCCGCACACCCTCACGGCCAAATTATTGCCCGGCACCACCTGCGCGCCCGGCGAGCCGGTGGAGCTCCGCTTCCGCAATTATCACGTCTTCGACCGCCCCAGCGGCGAGATCGCCGCACGCACCGAAGCCATCCGCAAGGCGCTGGGATAGGCGGCGCGGTCGCCGCCATTGGCCACTTTTCGACCGCTCAATCCGCCGCGGAGGCCCCCCGCTCCTGGTGGGCGCCGGCAAGCTGCCGCGCCACGAGGTGGGCGTACAGTCCGCCGGCGTTCAACAATTCACCGTGGGTGCCGGTTTCCACCACCCGCCCCTCGTCCAGCACGACGATCTTGTCCGCATTGCGAACGGTGGAGAGGCGGTGCGCGATCACCACCGTGGTGCGCTCGCTCATCAGGTGCTCCAGGGCGTTGCGCACGAGCTGCTCGCTGACGGCATCCAGGTGCGAGGTGGCCTCGTCCAGGATCAGCACGGGGGCATCCTTCAGGAACGCGCGGGCGATCGCCACCCGCTGGCGCTGCCCTCCGGAAAGGCGCACCCCGCGCTCACCCACACGGGTTCCCAGGCCGTCCGGCAGAGCGGCCACGAACTCCTCCAGCGCCGCCCGTTGCACCGCGGCGCGGATTTCGCGCTCGCCGGCGGACGGTTTTGCGATGCGGATATTGGCCCCCAGCGTGTCGTTGAACAGGTAGGTGTCCTGCGTTACCAGGGCGATCTCCCGGCGCAGCGCCTCCAGGTCGTAGTCCCGCAGGTCGTGGCCATTGAGCCGGACCGCGCCGGACTGAGGATCCCAGAAGCGCATCAGGAGGTGTGCGCTGGTGGTCTTGCCCGCGCCGGAAGGTCCCACCAGGGCCACAGTGCTCCCGGCCGGCACCGTGAAGGTGGCCTCCTGAAGGGCGGGGCGTTTGGCGCGATCATAGGTGAACTCCACGCCCTCCATCTCCAGGGCCACCCCCTTTGCCTTGGAATCCGCGGGGACGCCGGGTCCGTCCCTCACCGGCACTTCCTGCTGGTGCACGGCCCACAGACGGCGGGTAGAGCCGAGGGTATCGGCCAGTTGCCGCCCGATGTGGGCGATCTCCGATACCGGCAAAAACGCGGCCATGGCCAGCAAGGTCAGCAACGGCAACGCTCCGCTGTCCAAACTGCCGGCCGCCGCCAGCCACGCACCGGAGATGATGACGGCCAGCCCTCCCATCCCGGTGGCCACATCCAGCACCGCCATCTGCAGCGTCAGATCGGAGAAGAAGGGGAGCCGCAGGCGATGATGCCTGTGAATGCGGGCGGCGAATTCCTCCCCCCGGCGCCCGGCCTGCTGAAAGCCGAGGATCTCCGCCAGGCCCTGCACGGTGTCCACCGCGTGCGCGTTGAGCTCTCCCAGCGCTTCGCGGGCGCGGGAGCCGAGAGCGTCGATGCGCTTTCGCATCAGGAACGGGCTGAGGGCCACCACGGCCAGAAAGGGCCCCAGCGCCAAGGCCATCGGCCAGCCGTAGATGGCCAGGGCGGCCAGCACGAGGGCGGGCACCAACACGGACACGAACGCCGGCGCCACCGTATGCGCGAAGAAGAACTCCACCGTTTCCACGTCCTGGGTCGCCATCGCAACCAGGTCGCCACTGCGCCGGCGCAACAGGTAGGCCGGCGCGAGCTGATCCAGCTTGCTGAACAGCGCGATCCGCATCTCGGCCAGCAGGCGGAAGGCCATGTCGTGGGCGATCCAGGACTCCGTCCAGTGGAACACCCCCGCCAGCGGCGCGGTGATCCCCAGGGCGATCAGATAACCGGAATACGGCTCGCCGTCCTGCACCGCGGCCACCATCAGCGCGCCGAGCACCCCCACGCCGACAAGCGCGAACACCCGCGCCACGCCCAACACGAACGCGAGCGTCAGTCTGCCCCGCCAGGGGGCCACCATCCTCAGCAGCTCCACCGTGGCGCCCAGCCAGCCCAACCCTTCGGCGCGCAGGATGTCGTCGTCGGGCTCCTGCGGATCCGCCTCGCCCGTCTCGCCGGACATGCCCGGCGCGCCGCCGACCTGGCCGGCGCCATCGGTAAACAGCAGCGCCTCGTGCGGCGGAGCCTCGGCGCTGTCCAGCGCCTGGGCGGCCATCAGCCGATAGTACACGCCATTCTTGGCCATCAGCTGAGAGTGGGTGCCAGATTCCACGACGCGTCCGGCTTCCAGGACGAGAATGCGGTGCGCCGCCATCACGCTGGAGAGGCGATGGGCGAAGATCAGCGTGGTGCGGCCCTCCATCAACCGCTCCAGCGCCTCGGAGATCACCGCCTCGTTTTCGGCATCCACCGAGGACAGCGCCTCGTCCAGCACCAGGATGGGCGCGTCGCGCAATAGCGCGCGGGCGATGGCGATACGCTGCCGCTGTCCGCCGGAGAGGCGAATGCCGCGCTCACCGATGACGGTGCGGTAACCCTGGGGCAGCCGCGTGATGAACGGGTGGGCGTTGGCGGCACGGGCGGCCGCCTCGAGCTCGGCCTGGGAGGCCTCCGGCTTTCCGGGGCGAAGATTGTCCTCAACGGTGCCGTGAAACAAGTACGTATCCTGGTTCACGATGGCCAGCTCCCGCCGCAAGCGGGTCAGAGCCAGCGTTCGCAGGTCCTGCCCGCCGAGCCGCACCAGCCCGCGCTGAGGATCGTACAGCCGCAGCAACAGGCGCACGATGGTGGACTTGCCCGCGCCGCTCGCGCCGACGATGCCCACCCGTTCGCCCGCCGCCACCCGGAAGCTCAGGCCGCGGTGGGCGGCGCGGCGCCCGCCGGGATAGGAAAAGTGAACGTTTTCGAACTCGATGGTCGGCGGGAGGGGCAGCGGCGCGCGAGGAGAATCTCCCGCGTGGTGGCCGCTCGCCGCGGCACTCGCTGCGGCCGCCGCCGTGTCGACGACCAGGGGCCGGGCATCGAGAATCTTGAAGATGCCCATCGCGGCGGACAACCCCACCATGCCCTGGTGCAGCAGAGCGCGCAGCTCGCGCAGTGGCCGGAACACCTCGATGCCCATCATGAGGATCACCAGCAGCGCTTCCAGGCTCATTGCGCCGCTGCTGACGCGATAGGCGCCAAGAGCGAGCGTGGCGGCCGTGCCGACGGCGATTCCGGCGTCGGTGATGCCTCGGGCCAGGGTGTTCGTGCCCAACACCCACATGGTGCTGCGGAACAGCTCGTGCGCCTTCTCGGCCAGGGATCTGGCGCGGGCGGTGCTTTGCCCGAACGCCTTCAGGGTGGCCAGCCCCTGGATGGAATCGAGGAATTCGGCACCGAATTCGCCGTAGGCTTTCTGCCGCCGCCTGCTGTTGCGGCTGTCCCACCTGTGGAAGGCGGCGGGCGAGATGAGGGTGATGAGGGCGAATGCCGTCAGCATTGCGGCAACGGGCAGGTCCAGGATGGCAACGAATGCGAAGATGAACAACGGGGTCAAAGCGGCCACGAACACCTGCGGCAGGTATTGGCCGAAGTAGGTTTCGAGCTGCTCGACGCCGTCCACCAGCGAGAGAATCACCTCGCCCGTGCGCTCCTGCCCGAAATGGGCGGGACCCAGCGCCACCACCTTGTCGTAGAGCAGCCGGCGGATGTGCAGTTGCACCCTGGCCGCCGTGCGATGGGCGATCCTGTTGCGCGCGTACTCCAGCACGCCCCGCAGCACCATCACCGCCGCCACTGCCGCGAACGGCACGACGAGCGCCTGCAAGGATTCTCCCCGGAACACCTTGGCCAGCAGCCAGCCCAGCAGGGCCAGCCGCGCCACGCCGATGCCGGCCGCCAGCAGGCCCACCGTCACGGCCCAGGCGATGCGCAGGCGCACGCCGCGAGTGAATTCCCATAGGCGCAGGTCAAAGTACACCGATGCCTCCTCTTGCCGGCGGCGCGCCGCCCGGTGCGCTGCCGCATGTGTCCGCACGCTGGCAGCCTCTTGCCTCAGGCCGCTGCCGCCAACATAACCTCCGCGCCGCGCATTGACCAGCGCCGGGCCATGGCCAGCGATGGCTTTCCGCCACGCGAAATTGCAGTACACTGATGCGCAGTACGCGGATGCGCAGCACGCGGATGCGCAGTACTCCGATGCATCGCCATCACGAGATAAACCCGCGCCGCGACGAACGTCGCAGGCTTCACTGGAGTGAATCAAACCGCCATGAAGACCCGGCTCTCCGCACTGACGCTGGCCGTGCTGACCTTCGCCATTCCCGCCGCCCCCGTATAGGCTCTGGGCGCCGCGCTGGAGGCGGCGTCCGATACCTCGTTTTCGCGGCCCCACGATCTGGTGCTCTCCCCGGACGCCGCATACCTCTACGTCTCGGACGTAGGCAACGATGCCGTCCAGGTGCTCGATCCGATGACCCTGCGCACGCTGGGCACCATTGGGCCCGACGAGCTGGACAGTCCTCACGACGTGGTCTTCGATGCGCGGGGGCGGCTGCTGGTGGCGGACACCGGCAACAACCGCATACAAATTCTCGCTGCCGACCTGAACGTGCTGCGTTCGCTGGGCGGGGCGGGGTATGACTTCAACGAGCCCAAGTACGTCGCCTTCGACGGCCAGGGCCGGCTTTACGTGGCGGATGAGTATAACGGCGCCGTCAAGATCTTCGACGCGCAGTACCGTCTGCTGCTCACCCTCGGCACCGCCGCCAATGAGCCGCTGAACCAGCCGGAAGGGGTGGCCGTGCGGGGCGATACGCTCTGGGTCTCCGATACGTACAACAACCGCATTCTGCGCTACCGCCTGCGATAGCGGAGGATGGGATTGCCCGCCTGCATCGTGCAATACGGTGGGCCGTTCGCGGTCGTAGCAAGCCACGGGGCGGTTTCCTTGCAATGCCTGCCGCAAAAGGAGTAAACAGCAGGGGATGCGCCGGATTCGCGAAGGCCGGGCGCACAAGCCCATTGCCGCTCTCCTCACGGCTACCCGCGGCGATCCCCAGCCCGCGCGATTGGCATGACCACGACGATCTTCAAGGGCGATTCGCCACCCATCGACACGTTCGATGACCTGCTGCTGGCGTTTCGGGCGGGAGAGAAGCCACGATCCCACTGGCGGATCGGCACGGAACACGAAAAGCTCGGCTTCTATCGCGACAACCACAATCCGCTCCCGTTTGCCGGTGACAACGGCATCCGCGCCGTGCTGGAGGCCTTCTGCACCAAATTCGGCTGGGAGCCGGTGCACGAGGGCGAGCACCTGATCGCGCTGACCCGCGGGGAAGCCAGCATTACGCTGGAGCCCGGAGGGCAGCTCGAGCTCAGCGGCGCGGCGGTTGCCTCGTCCCACGAGACCTGCCGGGAGCTGGGTATCCATCTGCGGGAAATGCGGGAAATCGCCGAGGAACTGGGCCTGGTGCTGCTCATGATCGGGCGCAACCCGGTGATTCCCAGCGCGCAGATGCCCTGGATGCCCAAGGAGCGCTACGCCATCATGGGGCGCTACCTTCCCACGCGGGGCACCATGGCGCGGGATATGATGCTGGGAACGGGCACCGTGCAGACGAACATCGACTACTCGGACGAGGCGGACATGGCGCTCAAGCTGAAGGTGGGGCTGGGCATTGCGCCCTTCCTGATCGCGCTGTTCGCCAACTCACCGTTCGCCGAGGGTCGCCCGACGGGCTATCTCTCAACGCGCGCGCGGGTCTGGAGGAACACCGACCCGGACCGCAGCGGCTTCATTCCCGGCGTGTTCGATCGGGACTTCGGCTACCGCCAATACGCGGAGTATGCCCTGGACGTCCCCATGTTCTTCATTTATCGCGACGGGCACTATCTGGATTACAGCGGACATAGCTTTCGGCGCTTCATGGAGCACGGTCTGGACGGGCATCAGGCGACGCAGGAGGACTGGGCGCTGCACCTGACCACCCTCTTTCCCCTTGTACGGGTCAAGCAGTATCTGGAGCTGCGCATGGCGGACGTGGGTCCGCTGGAGATGATCTGCGCCTTTGCGGCGCTGACGCGCGGACTCTTCTACGACGAGACCGCTCTGGCGGGGGCTGCCCGGCTGATCCAGGACATACCCCCCGAGGAATTCGCGCGGCTGGAGCAGGCGGCTTCCCGCAGCGGCCTGCAGGCGGTGGCCCAGGGACGACCCCTCCGGGAATGGGCGCGCGAGCTGCTGGCCCTCGCGAGTGGAGGGCTGGAACGCCTGAACGCCCTGGACGCCAAGGGCGACAACGAAGCCAAGCTGCTGGCGCCGCTCCATCAGATCGTGGACAGCGGCAAGACGCTGGCGGATCGCCTGCTGGAACTGTGGGACGGAGAATGGAAGCGCCGTCTCGATCCCATCTTCGATTGTTCTCTGGTCAACTTCCAGTTGCCGTCGGCCTGACGTTGGGCACATTCTCGCCCTGGTGCGCGCGTTGCCCGGCGCGCAGACCGTCCGGGAGGCCCGGCGGGCTTGGCGGATACCGGTGCGTTGGGAAAGGGATCTGCCCGCGGCGGGATGGCGGCCCCGCGTTCAAATTCAACCCGGGCGGAACGAGCGGCTCGGAATTTCCTCGGACGTCCGCGGTTCATTTGCACCCGCGGCGATGGCGAGCCGGACTGGACGCCGGTCGGCGGCAACCTCACCCCAGCGTCCTGCCACAGGCAGAACGCTGCCCCCTCTCCGCAAACGGAGAGGGGGCACCATCGCCCCGGTTGTCGGGCACCGGCGAGACTACATCCTTTCCGGCCCGGTAATTTCGGTGTCTGCCAGGCGGGCCATTTTTCCGACTGTGCCCCGGGGGCCTCTGCTGTCCCTCTCCGTTTGCGGAGAGGGACC
>JACZVE010000060.1 GCA_022572825.1 SAR324 cluster bacterium | reverse complement strand
AATTGATATTAGACCGGACGAGATGGAGTTGGCGTGGAGGGAGGGGGATGGGATTGGGGAGAATTGGAGCAGTGGAAGGAAAATCCAAATTAGGACACTACCGGCCCTTGGTCGCGCATTGACAGGCTTGCGGGGTGCGTGGTAGCAAATTGTGGTTCCGGCGAACAGCGGCCGGAGCAGACGATCAACGCCCGGTGTCAACCCCGCCGGCGCTTGCGATGCGCATCATCTCGGCGGGGCAGCGCTGCCGGCACAGTGATGCCGGTACCGCGATGCCGGTAGCAGGCCGCCGCGATCGACCCCGCCTCATTCGGTTCAGGCCTCGCTGACGTCGTCCGAGCCCCCGCAGCAATTCATGGATTACAAGAATTCGCAATATCTGATCGAAATCTTCGATTTCGACGTTCTTCACCTGGAGCTGAACACGGCGCTGTATACGTTCGTATTGGTATTGGTGGTAATGTTCTTCATGAACAGGCTGCTGTTTCGGCCTGTGCTGCGCACCCTGGAAAACCGGGCCCGGGCGGCCCAATCCCTGCAGGAGGCAACGGCAGGCCATCGCCAGGAAATTGCCCGTCTCGCCGAGGATTACGACGCCAGGCTGAGCCACGTGCGCGGCGAGGTGGCGAAAATCCGCCAGGAGAGTCACAAGGAAATACAGCAGGCGGTGGACGCCATTCTGGAGCAGGCGCGGCAGGCATCGCAGGCGGAATACCGAAGCGCCCTGGAAGAACTGACGCGACAGATCGAACTGGCCCGGGTCGAGTTGGGCGCCTCGGCGCAAAGGCTGGCGGAACAGGCAGCCAACCGGATTTTACAGGCATGAATCTCGCCCGTCGCCTCTCCGGATGCAGCCACCGGCGGGCGCTGCGCACCGGTGCGGCGTGCATCGCGGGAATGCTGCTCTCCGGCCCGGTGCTCACCGCCAGCGGCGCCGAGGGCGGTGCGGGCGGCAATCCGTGGATGGATTTGCTGTGGAAGGCGGTCAATTTCGTCATTCTGGTCGCGGTAATTGGCTATTTCGCCCGCAAGCCCGTGGCGAACATGCTCAAGGGCGCCACGCAGAGCACCAAGGCGGCCCTGGACGGCACGCGCGAAAGCGCCCGCGCTGCCGAGAGCGAGCTTGACGAGCAGCGGCGCAGGATCGAAAACCTCGAGGCCGAGTTGGAACGATTGCGCGGAGAAGCGCTCGCCGAGGCCCGCGAGGAACGGGAGCGGCTGCTGGCCGAGGCGCGAGCAGGGGCCGAGCGCATCAAGGCAGCCGTGCAGGTGCAGGTGGAACAGGAGTTCAACAAGGCCCGCAACGAGCTCAAACGCCAGTTGGCGGTAGACACCGTGGCACAGGCGGAAGCGCTCATCCGCGCGCGGCTTGACGCCGAAGGTCAGCAACGCCTCGCTTCCCGCGCCATCGATCGGTTGGGTGCGCCCTGATGAGCATCGTGGCCAGACGCTACGCCCTCGCCCTGATGAACCTGGCGGCCAGGGAACAGGAAATCGAAGCGGTGGCAAGGGGTCTGGATGACTTGGCGGACACGTTTAAGGAGTCCTCTCAGCTGCGGGCGTTTTTCAGCGAGCCCAAGGTGCCCCGTTCCGCCAAGGAGGCCGCGGTGGCCGAGCTGCTGGCGGTGTCCAAAGCGCCGCCCCTGGTGAGCAACTTTCTCCGCTATGTGACGCGAAAGCGGCGCATCGGCCTGCTGGAGGATATGCGCAGGCTGTTTCACGAGCTGGCCGATCAGCGGATGGGGCGTGCCCACGCCGAGGTCACGGTCGCAGCCGCGCTGACCGAGGCCCAGCAGGAGGGCCTGCGCAGCCGATTGGAGGCCCTGTCCGGCAAGCGCATCGAGCTGCGGGTGAAGAGCGACCCGCTGATCCTGGGGGGCGTGGTGGCCCGCATCGGCAGCACCGTGTGGGACGGCAGCCTGCGCAATCAGCTCAATTACATCCAGCAATCGATCATCGAGGGGTAGGGAGTGGAATGAAACTGCGCGCCGAAGAGATCAGCTCCATCATCGAAAAACAGATCGCCGCGTTCGACAAAGTCGTGGACACGCGGGAGGTGGGCACTATCCTCAGCGTCGGCGACGGCATTGCGCGCGTCCACGGGCTGGACAACGTGGGCGCCGGCGAGCTGCTGGAATTCCCCGGTGGCATCACGGGAATCGCTCTCAACCTGGAGGAGGACAACGTAGGTGTGGTGCTGATGGGCGACGAGCGCTACCTGAAGGAAGGCGACGAGGTGCGGCGCACCGAGCGCATCGCGGAGGTGCCCGTGGGCGAAGGGCTGCTGGGCCGCGTGGTCGACCCGCTCGGTCATCCCATCGATGGCAAGGGGCCGATCGACACCAAGGACAGCCGGCGGCTGGACATCGTCGCGCCCGGCATCGTGCAGCGCCGGCCCGTACACCAACCCATGCAGACCGGCCTGAAAGCCATCGACTCCATGATCCCCATCGGGCGTGGACAGCGCGAACTGATCATCGGCGACCGGCAGACCGGCAAGACGGCGATCGCCATCGATACCATCATCAACCAGAAGGGCCAGGAGCTGATCTGCATCTACGTCGCCATAGGGCAAAAGAACTCGTCGGTGGCCAACGTGGTCAAGCGGCTGGAGGAAGAGGGCGCAATGGACTACACCATCGTCGTCTCCGCCTCCGCCTCCGAACCCGCGCCCTTGCAGTACATCGCACCCATGGCCGGCTGCGCCATCGGCGAGTACTTCATGGCGCAGGGACGCGACGTTTTGTGCGTCTACGACGATCTTTCCAAGCAGGCCATCGCCTACCGGCAGCTTTCCCTGTTGCTGCGGCGTCCGCCGGGCCGCGAAGCCTACCCCGGGGACGTGTTTTACCTGCACAGCCGCCTGCTGGAGCGTTCCGCCAAGCTCAACGAGGACAACGGGGGCGGCTCCCTGACCGCCCTGCCGATCATCGAAACCCAGGCCAACGATATTTCCGCCTATATCCCCACCAACGTGATCTCCATTACCGACGGGCAGATCTTCCTCAGCACCGACCTGTTCAACTCCGGGATCCGCCCGGCCATCAACGTGGGGCTTTCCGTATCGCGGGTGGGGGCCGCGGCTCAGGTGAAGGCGATGAAAAAGGTGGCGGGCACCCTGCGTCTGGAGCTGGCACAATACCGGGAAAAGGCGGCCTTTGCTCAGTTCGGCTCGGATCTGGACAAGGCCACCCAGATGCAGTTGGCCCGCGGCGAGCGGCTCACCGAGCTGCTCAAGCAGGACCAGTACGTGCCCATGGACGTGGTGGACCAGGTGCTCGCCATTTTTGCAGGCACCCAGGGCGGGCTGGACGATGTGCCCGTGGACGCGGTCAAGAAGTTCGAAACCGAGTTCCTGGCCTACATCCGCTCACGGCACGCCGAACTGCGCCAGCGCATCGCGGACGACAAGGACCTCAGCGACGAGGACCGCGAGAACCTGAAGTCGGCGCTGTCCGAGTTCAAGACCACCTTTGCGGCATAAGCCCAGCGCATTATTCGAGCCATGACGACCCTGCGGGACATCCGGCGGCGCATCACGAGCGTCCGCAGTACCATGCAGATCACCAACGCCATGAAAATGGTGTCCACGGCCAAGCTGAACCGTGCCCAGAACGCCGTGCGCTCGGCACAGCCCTACGCGCAGGCGCTGCGGCGCATGGTCATTTCCATCGCCGGCGGCTTGACCGGAGAGGACCATCCCTTCTTCGAGTCGCGGGACGGCGGCAAGACGGTGGTGATTCTCTTCACCTCCGACCGCGGTTTGTGCGGCGCGTTCAATGCCAATCTGAACAAGGCCCTGCTGGCAGCGCTCAACCGGGGGGAGCCGATGGCCGAGCCGGAGTTGGCCGTGTTCGGCCGCAAGGGCAACGAGTTTTTCCGCCGCCGCGGCTTCGTCATCAGCAAGGTGGTCGTGCAGGCCGGGGAAGCCGAGCGGGTGCGGCAACTGCGGGAGACCATCGGGGAGGTGGCCGCGCGCTTCGCGGATGGGGAGGCGGGCCGGGTGTTTTTGGCCTACAATCATTTCAAGAGCGCCATCAATCAGGAGCCCCGCATCGTGCAGCTCCTGCCCGTGCTCCCGCCGGATGAGGCTCAGCAGGGGGAAGCTCACCAGGGAGAAGCACAGCAGGAGCAAGCACGGCAAGGGGACGCCCGCGACGGCCGCGAGCCCTTGTTCGAGCCTTCCCGCGCCTTGGTGCTGGCACAATTGCTGCCCAACTACCTGGAAAACCAGCTCTTCCTGGCCCACTTGAACACCGAGGCGGGAGAGCACGGCGCGCGCATGGTGGCCATGGACGGAGCGACCCGCAACGCGGGCGAGATGATTACCCGCTTGACCCTGCAAGCCAATAAGGCGCGCCAGGCGGCCATCACCACGGAACTGATCGAAATCGTCAGTGGGGCGGAGGCGCTGTGAATTTGCAACGGAAACCGATGCGAGGATGCGCTCAATGAGCAAGGGACAGGTCGTTCAGGTTTTGGGCCCGGTGGTGGACATCGCCTTCGAGCAAGGACATCTGCCGGCGATTCTCAACGCCGTCAGGATCGACATGACCGCCGACGGGAAGCCGCGGGCCCTGATCTGCGAGGTGCAGCAGCACCTGGGCGAGGATACCGTGCGCACCTTGGCCATGTCCGGCACCGACGGCCTGTCACGCGGCACGGAGGCGGTGGATATGGAAGGGCCCATTACCGTGCCCGTGGGCAAGGCGGTGCTGGGCCGCATTCTCAACGTGACGGGCGATCCGGTCGATGACGGCGGACCCATCGAAAGTGACGAGCACCGTCCCATCCACGCCACCGCACCCCCCTTCGAGGACCAGGAGACGGGCACCGCCATGTTCGTCACCGGCATCAAGGTGATCGACCTGCTCTGCCCATACTCCCGTGGCGGGAAGATTGGCCTGTTCGGCGGCGCCGGGGTCGGCAAGACGGTGATCATCATGGAGCTCATTCGCAACATTGCTCAGGAGCATGGCGGATATTCCGTCTTCGCCGGCGTGGGCGAGCGCACACGCGAGGGCAACGACCTGTACCTGGAGATGAAGGAATCGGGCGTGCTGGACAAGACCGCGCTGATCTACGGGCAGATGAACGAGCCGCCCGGCGCGCGGGCGCGCGTGGGTCTGACCGGACTGACCGTGGCCGAGTACTTCCGCGACGACATGAAGGCCGACGTGTTGATGTTCATCGACAATATCTTCCGCTTCGCCCAGGCCGGCTCGGAAGTCTCCGCGCTGCTGGGCCGCATCCCCTCCGCGGTAGGCTACCAGCCCACGCTGGGCACGGAGATGGGCAAGCTCCAGGAGCGCATCACGACCACCAAGAACGGCGCAATAACCTCGGTGCAGGCGATTTACGTGCCCGCGGACGACCTGACCGACCCCGCGCCGGCCACCACCTTTGCGCACCTGGATGCCACGACGGTGCTCTCGCGGCAGATCGCCGAACTGGGCATCTATCCGGCGGTGGACCCGCTGGATTCCACCTCGCGCATTCTCGATCCCCGCGTGCTGGGAGCCGAACACTTCCGGATCGCCCGCGAGGTGCAGCGGGTGCTGCAGCGCTACAAGGATTTGCAGGACATCATCGCCATCCTGGGCATGGACGAGCTGTCCGAGGAGGACAAGCTGTTGGTGGAACGTGCCCGCAAGATGCAGCGCTTTCTTGCGCAGCCGTTTCACGTGGCCGAGGCGTTCACCGGCACGCCGGGGGTGTTCGTGGACGTGCAGGAGACCATCCGCTCCTTCGCCGAGATCCTGGAGGGCAAGCACGACGAGCTGCCCGAGCAGGCCTTCTACATGGTGGGCACTATCGAAGAGGCCATCGAGAAAGGCAAACGCCTCGGCGTGTGATTCCGCCCATTACGCCCGCGCCCCCCGGCCAGCTTGCGTCAGAAAGCGCCGCAACTCAGCGCCGGGACGCGTTGCGGTGAAAGGCGGGCGCCTGCGCTGCAGTACCATCCGCCGCCAAGGCGGCGCTGTCCGGCCTCAGGCAGAGGCCAGCTCCTCCCGCCGCAATTCCTTCAAGCTGGTAAGCAGGGCGGAGGCGAACTCGTCTATCTCCCGTTCACCCATGGGCGTCGTGATGGCTCCCAGCCCGCTGGACGAGATGACCACGCCGTTGTTGAGCAGGTTCCTGTGCAGCCGCGCGAACCGCGCCTGTTCCTGGCCGTTGCGCCACGCATCCCGGTAGGAGCGCAGGGGCTTGTCCGTCAGGTGCAGCATCAACAGGGAGCCGGCCCCGGTGACCTGGCCCGGCATCTCGGCGACCCGGAAGGCACGCCGGCATTCCTCGCGCGCATAGTCGCCCAGCGCGTTCAATCGTGCGAAGGCCTCGCGGGTGAGCAGCCGCATGGAGGCCAAGCCGGCCGCCATTGTGACCGGATTGGCGTTGAAGGTGCCTCCGTGCGGCAGGGAGGGTTTGCCTTCGCTGGGATCGAACACGGACATGACCTCCGCCCGCCCGGCAAGGGCGCCGACCGGAAAGCCGCCCCCGATGATCTTGCCCATCGTGGTCAGATCCGGCTGGATGCCCACTTCCCCCTGGTAGCCCGCGTATCCCAGTCGGAAGGTGATCACCTCGTCGAAGATCAGCATCGCCCCGTTGCGCTCGGTGAAGCTGCGCAGCATGGCGAGGAATTCCGTGGATGCCGCAATCAGCCCGCAACGATTGGGCATGGGATCGATGATTACCGCGGCCAGTTGGCCCGCGTGCGATTGCAGGATCCGCTCCGCGCCCGCAACGTCGTTGTAGGATATGACGACGACATCGTCGATGACCCCCTGCGGGGTACCGGCGGAGTAGGGAATGGGAGTCGGGTCGTCCTTGCCCCAATTATCCGGGTTCGAGTCCAAGCTGATCTCGACCGGATCGTAACTGCCGTGATACAGCCCCTCGCACTTGGCGATTTTCCGGCGGCCGGTGAACGCGCGCGCCGCCTTGACCGCGTTCATGACGGCCTCCGTGCCGGAGTTGACAAAGCGCACCCGTTCGAATGAGGGTACGCGGCGGCAAAGCTCCTCGGCCAGCGCGATCTCGCTTTCGGTGGGGTTGGCGAAACATGTGCCCAGCGTCAGTTGTTCCTGCACGGCCTCCAGGACCTTGGCGTGCAGATGGCCATGGATCAGCGCGGTGTAGTTGTTGATGAAATCCAGCCGTTCCACGCCGTCAACGTCCGTAACAAGGCAGCCCCGCCCCGACCGGGCATAGATCGGGTATGGCGCGTTGAACACGGTCGTGCGCGAGTTTCCCCCTGGCAGTACCTGTCTGGCGCGCTGATACAGGCGGGCGGATTCGGAATTTGTGTCGGGATACATGGAAACCTCAGCTTTCAGCGGGAACTCCGCCGTGCCGGCTGGGGGCGGGGCGGACATCACACGGGCCGTCCGGCCACGCATGCCATGGGTTGCGCCGGCGCGGAAGAACTGAATGGTGGGTCTGCACGGAGGCGCGCAATTCTCGCTGCGCCAAGATCCGGTCGCGATGCGCCCAGTTCGCGCCTACAGCCACACAATCTTGCTTGTATTATATGCACCGCGCAACTTCAAGGTGTTCTCCGGTTCCGGCAGCGCGCCGTAGTCCGGCGCGCTCGCCCTCCGCCCGGCACGCACCTTGCGCGCTCGCGCGCTGTTGTACTAAGGAACAGTGTTAAGGATCGGGCAATCTGCTCGCGCCGCCGGGAAACCCCCACGCGGTGACGCCGACCTGCGTGCGCAGCCCCCTCTGCCGCAAGGATTCCCATGAACAAGGACGATCTTTGCTTTACCTCGGCCACGCAGTTGGCGAGCCTTATCCGGGAAAAGGCCCTCTCGCCGGTGGAAGTCGTGCAGACGGTGCTGGAGCGAATCGAAGCGCTGAACCCGAAGCTGAACGCCTATTGCACCCTCACGGCCGATGCGGCCATGGACGCGGCGCGGGCCGCGGAACAAGCGATGGGCAAAGGAGCTGCCCCCGGCCCGTTGCACGGCGTGCCCTTGTCCATCAAGGATCTGACGATGACCAAGGGCGTGCGTACCATGAGCGGCTCCCACATCTTCGCCGAGCGCGTGCCGGATTTCGACGCACCGGCCGTAACGCGGCTGCGCGAGGCCGGCGGCATCATGCTCGGCAAGACCACCACGCCCGAGTTCGGCTGGAAGGGCTTGAGCGACTGTCCCCTCACCGGCGCCACGCACAATCCCTGGAAAATCGGCCGCACCGCCGGAGGCTCCAGTGCCGGCGCGGCGGTGTCCGTCGCAGCAGGCATGGGGCCATTGGCGCAAGGCTCTGACGGCGCCGGCTCGATTCGCATTCCCTCGGCCTTCAGCGGCGTCTACGGCCTCAAGCCCTCCTTCGGCCGTGTGCCCAACTACCCCTTGCCCAGCAACGACAACACCTCTCACGTGGGGCCCATCACGCGCACGGTGGAGGACGCGGCCCTGATGCTCTCGGTGATGGCGGGCCCCCACGAGTGGGACCGCACCTCGCTGGAAGCCCCGCCGGCCGATTACAGGGGCGCACTGCGGCGTGGAATCAAAGGCCTCAAGGTGGGATTCAGCCCGGACCTGGGTTATCTGCGCGTGGACCCGGAGGTCGCCGAGCTCGTCAGAGGCGCCGTGAAGGCGTTCGAGGAGTTGGGTTGCGCGGTGGAGGAACTGGATCCCCATTTTGGGGACAGCCACGAGTTGATCGAGTTTTTCTGGAACGTGCACGAGGCCGGCAACCTCGCGCAATACCTGCCCCAGTGGGAGGACAGGATGGATGCGGGCCTGGTCGCTTCCATTCGCGAGGGGATGAAGTACAGCGCGGTGGAATACGTGCAGATGCGTGCCCTCAAAATCGCATACTGTGATGCTGTGCGGGCATATTTCGAGCGCTATGACCTGCTGCTCACGCCGTCGCTATCGGTGGCGGCGTTCCCGGTATTTCAGCTGCAGCCCGATCATTGGCCGCAACATCCCTGGAACTGGATCGTGTGGGCCTCCTTCTCCTATCCGTTCAACTTCACGGGCAACCCGGCAGCCAGCGTTCCGGCGGGGTTCACGGCCGAGGGATTGCCGGTGGGGCTGCAGATCGTCGGACGCCGCTTCGCCGATCTCACCGTGCTGCAGGCCTCCGCCGCTTTCGAGGAGGCGCGGCCCTGGGCGGACAAGCGGCCTGTCCTGTGAGATAGTTGCACATTCAATCTTTCTCGTGATGCGGCTTGATCGGTGTGAATCGGCGTTCGGCTGCGGTTGCCTATCCAGTTGGCGTCTATGCCCGCGCTGGTCCGCATCAGCAGCATTGGCGGGTCCAGAGGGCCTGAGGAGACCGGATGAATAACGAAGATCTCTGCTTCACCTCCGCCACGGAGTTGGCCCGCGCCGTTCGCGATAAGACCCTGTCCCCGGTCGATATCAGCGAGGCGATTCTCGAGCGGATCGAAGCGGTCAACCCCAAGCTGAACGCCTACTGCACCCTGACGGCCGAATCGGCGCGCGAGGCGGCCCGCCGCGCCGAGCAGGCGGTGATGAAGGGCGAAGCGTTGGGCCCCCTCCATGGCGTGCCCTTTTCGGTCAAGGACCTCATCGTCACCAAAGGGGTGCGCACGATGCGCGGCTCGAAAATCTACGAGCACTTGGTGCCGGAGGAAGACGCGCCCTCCGTCGAGCGCCTCAAAGCGGCGGGCGGCATCATGCTGGGCAAGACCGCCTCGCCCGAATTCGGCTGGAAAGGCGTCACGGACAGCCCCGTCACCGGCATCACCCGCAACCCCTGGAACCCGGAAGTGACCCCCGGCGGCTCCAGTGGCGGTGCCTCGGCGCAGGTGGCGGCCGGGCTGGGACCGCTGGCGATCGGCACCGACGGCGGGGGCTCCATCCGGATCCCCTGCGGCTTCACGGGCATTTACGGCATCAAACCCACCTATGGCCGCGTGCCCGCCTACCCCGCCAGCAATCACGACACGCTGTCACACGCCGGACCGATGACCCGCACCGTTGCCGACGCGGCGCTGATGCTTTCCGTCATGGCCGGCCCGCACCCCGCCGACCGGCTGTCCCTGGAAGCGCCGCCGGAGGACTACGTGGGCCTGCTCGGTCGCGGTATCAAACACCTCAAGGTGGGCTGGAGCCCCGATTTGGGATACGCCCGCGTCGATCCGCAGGTGGCCGGCCTGACGGCCGAGGCAGCCAAAGTCTTCGGCGACCTGGGCGCCGAGGTGGAAGGGCTCGACCCCGGTTTCGGCGACCCGACGGAAACTTTCATGGTGATCTATCTGGCCGGCTTCGGTGGCGGCATGGCGGACTACCTGCCGGAGTGGGAGGACAAGATGGATCCGGGCCTGGTGACGCTCGTCAAGGAGGGGCAGAAGCTCACCGCGCTGGATATGGTCAAGGCGCAGATCGCGCGCCACGAGTTTTACGACCGCGTGCGGCGATACTTCGACCGGTTCGATCTGCTGCTGACGCCCACGCTGGCCGTGCCGGCCTTCAAGGCGGGCCAACTGGTGCCGGATCCCGGCGAGGACGATCTGCGCGCCATGGCCGCCTGGACGCCTTTCACCTACCCGTTCAACCTCACCGGCAACCCCGCCGCCACCGTGCCCGCCGGCTTCACCCGCGAGGGGCTGCCGGTCGGCCTGCAGATCGTGGGCCGGCGCTTTGCCGATCTGACGGTGCTGCAGGCTTCCGCCGCCTTCGAGCAGGCCCGGCCCTGGGCCGACAAGCGCCCCAGCTTGTAGGCCTGCAACCGCGGGCCAAAGGGGGGCGCCAGCGCGCCCGGGCGATACTACGCGATGGATCGGTGGAGGAAATCGGCGCCATCCAGACGGGCCAGTTCTGCGCCCAGGAAGTCGGCGATGCGACCCATTCCAGAGCGGCCCGCCCGCGCTTCCGCATCGGGATTGTAATTGGTGTTGGTGTTGACGTCGTAGGTGTAAATCTCGCCCGCCTCATCGGCGATGAACTCGATGCCGGCGACCTCGATTCCGTTATCCGCCAGAAACCGGCGGTACTGGCGCAGAATGGGGTGATGGAAGCCCCGTACGATCTCGAACTGCGGGCGTGGCTCCTCGCCGGCGGGGCAAAACGTGTCGTCCATGGCACATCCGTCCGCCGGGCACAGCTCGAAGCCGCGGCTGGCATCCACGCGAACCGCGTAGAAGAACTCACCGCCGATGAACTCCGCCCGCGTGATGGTGGCA
>JACZVE010000059.1 GCA_022572825.1 SAR324 cluster bacterium | reverse complement strand
TTTGGAGTCGGTCTGCTGCTGCTGGCTCCGCAGTTGATCGTTCTCGTGCCGCAGCGCCTGCAGGTCCGCGGCCAGTTGGGAGTCCTGCGGCCGTTGGCGCGGAGATATGCTGGTGCGCCTGCCCCATGTACAGCCGCCGAGCACAATGGCCGTTCCCAGCACGGCGATGATGAGCCGAGTCGTTCTTGCCGTCATGGCGATCCTTTCCCTTCCGGTCAGCGGGGGGTTGCGGGTTCGTCGTGTCGTTGCAGTACTAAAGTTAAGCAAATTGCAGACCTCGCCACCGTGTCGGAGCAGGTTTTCCCGGTGTGGCCTGGGCGGGCGTGATGGGCAGTGCGGAATGGCGGGGCAGGCGCGGCGTGTGGAGAGATGTCGGGCGGGCCGCCGCGAGGCAGGCCAGAATAAATTTGGCTAGAAGAATACGATGGTCACCAGCACGAACACGGGAAGCAGGACAACCGTAGAATATAGCAGGTAGCCGAAGAAGCTGGGCATGCGAACGCCGCTGCCCTCGGCGATGGCCTTGACCATGAAGTTCGGGCCATTGCCGATGTAAGTCAGGGCGCCCATAAACACCGCCCCGACCGAGATACCCTTCAGGATGGCCGCGGCGTCGGGGTCCTGGGTCATCTCGACCGCCTGCTCCAATCCCAGCGAGCCCATCGCCGTGGCCAGAAACGTCAGATAGGTGGGCGCATTGTCCAGAAACGCCGAGAGGATGCCCGTCGCCCAGAAATAGCTGGCCGGAGAGTCCAGCCCCAGCTCTCCGCCGCGGGCGTTGAGCAGCATCAGAGCCGGGATCATGCAGGTGAAAATGCCGACGAAGAGGTAGGCTACTTCCAGGATGGGCTCGAAGTTGAAGTTGTTGCTTTGCCGAATGTGTTTGGAGGTGATCGCCAGCGAGATCGCCGCCAGGACGAGCAGCCCACCGTCGCGCAGCAGGGCGGGAATGTGCAGTGTCCCCAGATCGCCTACCGGAATGACCGTCTCGAAATGCAGCACCCCGCTCATGATCACCAGCGCCACCACGCCCAGGAGCAGCAGGAAGTTCACCGATCCATGCACGCGGATGGGCTCGCGCGGGCCCTGCGGAGCGGTGGCGGTCAACCCCTCGCGGCGGTACAGGTACCGGTCGAGCAGATAGAACCCAACCAGCACGATTGCGACGGTGAAGGCCCAGTGGGGGGTGAGCACCAAGGTCCACTGAAAGGGGATGCCCTTCAGAAAGCCCAGGAACAGCGGTGGATCGCCGATGGGCGTCAGCGATCCGCCGATGTTGCAGACGAGAAATATGAAAAACAACACCACGTGGGATTGGTATTCCCGGCTGGCGTTGGCGCGGATGATCGGGCGCACCAATAGCATGGCGGCCCCCGTGGTGCCGATCACGCTCGCCAACAGGGTGCCGATCAGGATGATCACGGTGTTCACGGTGGGCGAGCCGTTCAGATCGCCGGAAATGTAGACACCCCCGGAAATGACGAACAGGGAGCCCAGCAGCACGATGAAGGCGATGTACTCCTCGGAGGTGACGAAGAACCGCGCCCCGTAAGCCTCCGCGAACGACACGTCCGCCGGCACGGAGAGATACATCAGGATGATCGCCAATACCAGCCACGCCGCGCTGATCTTGGGGTAGTGGCGCTCCCAAAAGTGATGGGCAAGCAGAGGGAACAGGGCGATGGAGAGCAGAATCCCGACGAATGGCCCGATTGTCCACACGGGGGGCGTGAACCCGCCGCCGCCTCCGCCGGATGCCCAGGCGGGCGCGGCCAGTATCAGAAACGCCATGCACAGCGGGATTCCCCGCATGAAGGATCGATGGTTCATGTCCGCTTTCGGCCCTGTTTCAACGTGATCGGCGAGCGGGGACGCGCCTGGCCGCACCGCGCGTATCGCTGTGGGCGGCGCCATTCCCGGCCGGGTGCGCCGCTGAGAGCGAATCGACGATTCGCAGCGCACGAATCGCTGCCGGAAGTATGCCCGCGAGGTGCGCCGACTTCCCGCCGCGGAGGCCCAATAGTGTTCAACGCCCCTTTGCCCCCTGGGGGCACGCGTGGCAGAAACGGCTGATTACTTACTATAATGACCGCCCGTCGGCAACCGCGGGCAGCTGGACGGCAAGGTTCGCCGCCATGCCGCGCGCGTCGCCCACTCTCCTCCCGCCGGACTTATGCCCGGGTTTCGCCATATTGCCGCGCCTGCGGGCAGGGGCTCTCTGGGTTGGCCGACGCACCCGCGGGCGTACCCGCGCGCTTGACGATGGTTCGAAAATTTGGCCGAATGGTATAAACGCCACTGGCCGCAACGCCAAGCTTGCCCGGTTCGCCAGGCGGAGCGTTACCACAACCTCCGCGCGGAGTTTGCATAATTCCCCGCGCCGCGCTCACTGCGGAAATTCGCATCCAATCCAGGAAGGGATGATGCTGAAGCCATTGTTGCGATTGTTCGTGCCATCCCGGAACGACCGCTATCTCAAGGAGTTCGGCCGGTTGGTGGAGCAGATCAACGCCTTGGAACCGCAGACGCAGGCGGTGCCGGACGATGCCTTTCCCGCGAGGAGCGATCAGCTGAAGGCGCGCCTGGCCGACGGCTGCGATCTGGACGATCTGCTCCCCGAGGCCTTCGCGCTGGTGCGGGAGGCCAGCCTGCGCGTCATTGGGGAACGCCACTTCGACGTTCAGCTCATCGGCGGGATCGGCCTGCACCGCGGCATGATCGCCGAAATGAAGACCGGCGAGGGAAAGACGCTGGCCTCGACGGCACCGGCCTATCTCAACGCGCTCACCGGCAAGGGCGTGCACATCGTCACGCCCAACGATTATCTCGCCAAGCGCGACAGCCAGTGGATGGGTTCCATCTACGAGAAGCTGGGATTGCGCGTCGGGCTGATTCAGCACGGCATGGGGGACGCGGAGCGGCGCGAGGCGTACGGCGCCGACATCACCTACGGCACCAATAACGAGTACGGCTTCGATTATCTGCGCGACAACATGAAGTTTGGCCTGGCCGAATACGTACAGCGCCCCTTCCACTTCGCCATCGTGGATGAGGTGGACTCGATCCTCATCGACGAGGCGCGCACACCCCTGATCATCAGCGGACCCACCGAGGAATCGACGGAAAAGTACTACCTCATTCACAAGGTGATGCACGGGCTGTCCCGCGAAATCCGCAAGGAGGAGGTGGGCAAGCTGCCGCAGCACGAGCAGGGGGGCATTCGGGAAGACTGGCGGGATGAGTATGAAGACAAGGCGGTGGTGCGGGAGGGCGACTACTCCATGGACGAGAAGTCGCGCTCCATCACTCTCACCGAACAGGGCGGCCAGCTCATCGAGGATCGCCTGCGCAAGCAGGGCCTGCTCAACAAGGGCAGTCTGTTCGACATCGAGAACATGGAAACCCTCCATCACGTCAACCAGGCCCTGCGCGCAATCTACATGTTCAACCGGGACGTGGACTATGTGATTAACGAGGGCAAGGTCGTCATCGTCGACGAGTTCACTGGGCGGCTGATGCCCGGCCGCCGCTTTTCCGACGGCCTCCATCAGGCCCTGGAGGCCAAGGAGGGCGTGCGCATCGAGCGCGAGAGCCAGACGTACGCCACCATCACGTTCCAGAACTATTTCCGCATGTTCGATAAGCTGGCCGGCATGACCGGAACGGCGAAAACCGAAGAGGAGGAATTCGTCAAAATTTACGGGATGGAAGTGCTGGTTGTGCCCACCAACCAACCCATGATCCGCAACGACTATCCCGACGTCATCTACAAGACCAAGGAAGCCAAGCAGCGTGCCATCGTGCGCGAAATCAGCGAAATCTACCCGACGGGCCAGCCCGCGCTGGTGGGCACCGTTTCCATCGAGGCCTCGGAAGAGCTGAGCCGCCGGCTGAAAGAGGAAGGGATTCCTCATACCGTGCTCAATGCCAAGTACCACGAGCAGGAGGCGGAGATCATCGCACACGCGGGCGAGCAAGGACGGGTCACCATCGCGACCAACATGGCCGGCCGCGGAACGGACATCAAGCTGGGCGAGGGCATTCCGGAGTTGGGCGGACTGTTCATCATCGGCACCGAGCGGCACGAATCGCGCCGCATCGACAATCAGTTGCGGGGCCGCTCGGGCCGGCAGGGCGATTCCGGCGCGTCGCGCTTTTACCTGTCCCTGGAAGACGATCTGATGCGCATCTTCGGCGGAGAGCGCATCGCCAATCTGATGACCCGCCTGCGCGTGGAGGAGGACGAGGCGATCACCCACGTGCTGATTTCCCGCGCCATCGAAAATGCGCAGAAGAAGGTGGAAGCGCACAACTTCGAGATCCGCAAGCACGTGCTGGAGTACGACGACGTGATGAACAAGCAGCGCGAGATCATCTATGGTCAGCGCCGCGCCATCCTGGGGGCGAATATCGAGGACGTGCTGCTGGATATGGCCGATGAAACGCTGGAGGAGGTGATTTCCGGGCACACCGACAGCAAGCACCTGGACCAGTGGGACGTCGAAGGGCTGGATAGGCAGTTTCGCGGCACTTTCGGAACACCCGCTCAGGTGGCCTGGGACGATACGGAACTGTCCCCGGATTCGCTGCGCGCGAACCTCATGCAGCAGGTGGAAGGCCTGTACGGGGAAAAGCGGGACATGATGGCGCGCATGCTGACCGCGGCAAACGAGGGCGTGCCGCCTGAGCCGGAACAGGTCGCCGGAGTCTTCCGGGATTTCCAGCGCCACATCCTGCTCAGCATTCACGACAATCTGTGGAAGGACCATCTGCTTTCCATGGATCATCTCCGGGAGGGCATCGGCCTGGTCGGCTACGCTCAGAAGAAGCCCATCGACGAGTATAAGCGTGAGGGATTCGCCATGTTCTCGGACCTGATGGCCCGCATCAGCAACGAGGCCGTCACGATGTTCTTCCGCGCCCAGTTCGGCACCGAAGCGCCCCAGCCCGTCGAGCGGGAGCGCAAAACGCAGGAGCGGCTCGCCTATAGCCACGGTGACGACGGCGAGGTCAAGCCCCGGCAGATGCACAAGCTGCCTAACTGGGGCCGCAAAAAGGCCGGCGGCAGAAGGCGCCGCCAGGCCCAGGGCGGGCGGTAGAACGAAAACAAACACCCAAGCCCGAACTACACGGGTGGCTTTCTGAGCAAAGGAGATAGGCACCTGATAAAGAGATCGCCGTAATCCGCGCAATCTGTGGAAAAAGCGACTGCATCGCCATTTATGTAGAGCTCTCAAGAAACGTTTGAGGATGTACAGATGAACGGGTTCCAAATCTGCACCGCGGCCCGGTCTCTTCGGGCGGGTAAACGGCCATCTCACCTGGGCGAGTTCAGGCTCACCTGCGGGAAGGGTCCTCCTTGGCGCAGGGGAGGGATTTTCCAGTACATTCGATATGGAGCGGGATTTTTTCGGCTGTATACTTGGTCTTGTAAATCCGCCAATTCCCCGATAGTCTGAGAGGTTCATAAAATCAAAAGCGTGGCCGGGCGAGCACGCCCGGCCGAGTTGTTCGCAATCGACGGCCAGACCGGCCCCAAATCCGCGCGCAGCGCGCGCTTCAGGAGATAAGGCTGTCACGGCTGCCGGCAGGCGCGTCCGACGGGACGCTTCCCTGCATGCCGCCGTAGAAGGCAGCCTGCGCCAATAATCGCAAGGCGTTGTCGCTCCGCACCGCGCCTTTCCCACAATCGGAGTTCGCCGCATATGGCTGTCGTATCGATGAAGCAGTTCATCGAAGCCGGCGTGCACTACGGTCATCAGACCCGGCGCTGGAATCCCAAAATGAGGCCGTACATATACGGCACCAAGCATGGCGTTCACATCATCGATCTGCAGAAAAGCCTGCGGATGCTCAAGGAGGCTTACGAGTTCGTTCGCGATCTGTGCGCCAGGGGTGAGCCCGTGCTGTTTGTCGGCACGAAGCTGCAGGCGCGCGTGATCATCCGTGAAGAGGCGCTGCGCTCCAACAGCTTTTATATCAACGAGCGCTGGTTGGGCGGACTGCTGACCAATTTCAATACGGTCAAGCAATCGATCGGATATCTGAAAAAGCTGGAGGATCAGCGCGGCGAAGAAGGGCTTTACGAGGGAATCATCAAAAAAGAGGCCCTCAAGCTGGAAAAGAAGCGCGTCAAGCTGGAAAAGGCCCTGGGAGGCATCAAGGAGATGCGCAAACTGCCTGGGGCCGTGTTTGTCATCGACTGCAAAAAAGAGCGCATTGCCATTAAGGAGGCGCAGAAACTGGCCGTTCCCATCGTCGCGGTCGTGGACAGCAACTGCGATCCGGACAATATCGATTACATAATTCCCGGCAACGACGACGCCATCGGCGCCATCCAACTGTTCACCGCCACGATCGCAAACGCGGTGATGGAAGGTCGCGCGCTCCATGAGGCCGAGGCCCGCACGGGGTCCACCGAGCGCCCCAGGACAGCGCGGGCTCGGGGTGCCCGTGCGGCCCGGGAACAGGAGGCGGCGCTCGGGGCCGAGCCGGCGGCCGCTGCCACGGAACCTGCCGCCCCCGACGTGTCGCAGCCGACCGCCGCGCCGGAACCTGCCGCCCCCGACGTGTCGCAGCCGACTGCCGCGCCGCAATCTGCCGCCCCCGATGTGTCGCAGCCAACCGCCGCGCCGGAACCTGCCGCCCCCGATGTGTCGCCCCCGGCCGACCCGCCCATCGCGGTGCCGCCCGCCGACAGTGGCGCGGAGATGGGCGGGGCCACCCCGGCGGAAGCGGCCACAGCCAGCCAGGAAGTGGACGCCGCGCCCAGCGCGGATGCTGCTGCGGACAGCCAGGATAAGGCCACCGATGCGTCCGTCGAAGCGAGCGCGGAGAATATCAAGGAGTAATCCCCCCAACCGGACTGTAAGTGGAGGAGAGCGCCGCATGGCGATCAGTGCATCAGAAGTTATGGAACTGCGCGCGGCCACGGGGGCCGGCATGATGGATTGCAAAAGAGCGCTGGAGGAGGTGGGCGGCGACATGGAGTCGGCCAAGGATTATCTCCGCAAAAAAGGCATTGCCATCGCGCGAATCAAGTCGGCTCGTCAAACCCATGAAGGTGGTATTGCGATCCGCATTTCCGCTGACCGCAAGATCGCCGCGATCGTGAAGCTGTCCTGCGAAACGGATTTCGTGGCGCGCAACGAGGCGTTCCTGGCGCTGCTCGATACCCTGGCGGGGCAGGTGCTGGCGCGCGGTGCCGGCGATGTCGCAGCTCAGAAGCTGCTGGAGGGGCGGGGTACGGTGGGCGAGCTGATCGCGGAAACCATCGGCAAGCTGGGCGAAAACCTGCAGCTCGCCGAGGCGGCCCGCATCGACCTGGTCGGCGAGGGCGCCGTCGGGGGCTATGTGCATTCCAATCGGAAGATCGGGGTGCTGGTGGCACTGCGCAGCGACAAGGCGGTGGCCGGAGACGCCCTGGATGTGCTACCCAAGGATCTGGCCATGCACGTTGCGGCTTCGCAGGTCAGTGCAATCCGAGGCGAGGATATCGACCCGGCGCTGATTGCAAAGGAAAAGGAGATTCTTACCGCCCAGGCCCTGGAATCCGGAAAGCCGGCCGACATTGTCGACAAGATGGTGCAAGGACGGTTGAGCCGGTTCATCAAGGAAAATACGCTTCTCGAACAGCCGTTCGTGAAGGAGCCCGGCAAGACGGTAAAGCAACTCCTGGGCGAGAACGGCGAACCCCTGGGGGCCAACCTCGCGGTCGACCGCTTCGTCAAGTTCCAGATTTAGCCGCTCGCATATCCCTCCCGCTCAACCTGGGAGCAAGTGAACCTTGACCGTGAAGTATACGCGCGTCCTGCTCAAATTAAGCGGCGAGATCTTCGGCGGCAAGGCGGGCAGCGGCTTTGATTACACCGCCATCAACAAGCTGGCCGCCCAGGTGGTGGAAGTCAGCCGGCTGGGCGTACACTTGGGCCTGGTCGTCGGGGGAGGCAACATTTTCCGCGGCACTTCCTCTGCGCCGCCAGGCATGGACCGCATTGCGGCCGATCACATGGGGATGCTGGCCACGGTCATCAACGCCATCTGCATGCAGGACGCGCTGGAAAGGCATGGCGTGCAAACCCGCGTGATGACCGCGATTGAAATTCGCTCCATCGCCGAGCTGTACATAAAACGCCGGGCAGACCGCCACCTGGAGAAGAAGCGGGTCGTCATCTTCGCGGCGGGCACGGGCAACCCGTATTTTACGACGGATACGGCCGCAGCCTTGCGGGCCTCGGAGATGAGTGCGCAGGTTTTGATCAAGGCCACCAAGGTGGATGGCATCTACGACAAGGACCCGGCCAAGTTTCCCGATGCCGTACGCTTCGAATCGTTGGCCTACAACGAGGTGCTGAGCCAGGATCTGGGCGTGATGGATGCAACTGCCGTGGCCTTTTGCAAGGACAACTCCATACCCATCCTGGTGCTGGACATTGGCGGAAGCTGCGCGCTGACCGCCGCGGTGGCGGGAGAAAGGGTGGGTACAATCGTTCACTAGGGCTGCCGGAGCGGGTATTTTGACGGCGCGTTGTAACCGCGAATCCTCGCTGGAGGGAACCCACACGAATTGCCGATGCGACATAACCAGACGGAAATCCTCGCGAAGGCAATGTCCGAATCTGTCGGGGGAGGTGGAAGAATGTTAGCCGATGTCCATGCCGGGGTGAATCGCAAGATGAACAACACGGTTGAGGTGATCGGGCAGGAATTGTCCGCTGTGCGAACGGGCCGCGCCTCCGCCGACTTCCTTAAACCGGTCATGGTGGACTACTACGGCACGCCGACCCCTCTGCATCAACTGGCCACCATCAATACACCCGATCCCCAGCTCATAACCGTCACGCCCTTTGACCCCTCCTCGGCCAAGTCGATTGAAAAGGGCATCAACTCCACCGCCCTGGGTCTTCATTCGATGTTGGACGGCGGTGTGATCCGCGTGCCTATTCCCGTGCTCACCGAGGAGCGGCGCAAGGAGTTGGTAAAACACGTGCGCAAGCTCGGCGAGGATGGCAAGATCGCGATCCGCAACATTCGCCGTGACGCCAACGATCAGGTGAAAAAGCTGGAAAAAAACAAGGAAATCTCCCAGGATGAGGAAAAATCGGCTCAGGATAAAATCCAGTCCTCGACCGACACGCACATCAAGCGGATCGATGAGTTGATCAAGAGCAAAGAGCAGGCCCTGATGACCGTGTGATCCGCTACGCGGCCGGCACGAAAAATCCGTGAATCAGGCGGCGCGCTTCGCCACTATGGCCTCAATGCCGGTTGAGTCCACGCAGCGCATCGCGGTGACACACTTCCGGACGCACGACGGCGCATCCCTCGCCCGGTGCCCGGCCTCATCCCTTCCCATCCATGCTAGCGGACGCATTTTACGACATCTGGCCCTATCAGATATTCAAGTCCGTTTTTTTCCGCAGCGGCATCGCGTTTCTCACCACCTACTGGGTCATAGTGGCACTGATGCCGCCGGTGATCCGGTATTTCCGACGCGTCGGTATTACCTCCGACTTCTCCGAGCCCCAGCAGGGCGTCAAGCCTTACACGGGCAGTAAGCCCATCATGGGTGGCGGGATTTTGATATTCGCGATTCTGGTGTCCATCGTCTGCTGGATGGAACTCAACCAGTTCATCGTGGCACTGCTGGCGATTATGCTGGCCTTCGGGGCCATCGGGACGGTGGACGATATACAGAAAATTCGCCATCGACGCCGGATCGAACAAGGCCTGGCCGAGCAAAAGTCCTATACGACCAAGGCGGACGGTATTTCCGGCACCACTCGGTTGATACTGGAGTTCGGGGTGGCGACGGCCGTCGTGGTGGGATTGTACCTCTACGTTGAGATTGACGGGCACCTGGTCGTTCCCTTCATCCCGCTCGACTGGTGGTATCCCTATCTGCCCCGCTACCTGTTCGTTCCGTTCATGGTGGTGATCATCGTGGCCGGAGCCAACGCGGTAAACCTCACCGACGGGATGGATTCGCTGGCCATCGTGCCCGTCCTCACCTGCACCTTATTCGTCGCCGCCGTGGCGTATGCGGGCAGCAATCCCGAATTCTTCGAAAGGCTGCGGCTGCCGGCGCTGCCCGAAGAATTGAAGGAGTTGGTCGTGCTCTCCGCGGCAGTGTTGAGCGCCGGGCTGGCATTTCTCCGCTTCAATGCCCCGCCCGCGATGATCACCCTGGGCGACCTGGGTGCGCTGTCGCTGGGAAGCGTCATCTCCACCATGTTTATCTTCGCCAAGGCCGAACTGTTCCTGCCGCTGGTCGGCGGTGTATTCGTGCTGACCACGCTTTCCACCATCATTCAGCGCTTGTTTTTCAAGGTGATGATGCAGCTGAAAGGGCGCGAGGCCGCGGAACGGAAGCGATTCTTCTACAGGGCGCCCTATCATCATCACCTGCAGGCACTGTGGACGTTCCCGGAGGAGCAACGCGGGGTGGCTTCGGTATGGGTAGACCTGCTGCGCCGCATCGGCATCACGCCGCCAGGCGTGCAGGATCAGTTGACTCGTGCGGGCGATGTGGATAGCCGGGTCGTCTGGCGCATGCACATGATGTCCATCTGGCTGTTCGTGCTGGCCCTGGTCGTCTATTTCAAGGTGCGCTGACGCCAGGCGGCTTGTCGCGGATGCCCGCGAGCCCTCCCCTTCACGCCGTGAGGCGCCGCTTCGCCGGGATTTTTCCTGCCGCGCCGGGACTCAGGTTGCGCACGACCCCGGATGCTCGCCAGGCTTGCACGTCCCCGCTCCCGTGCGACAGCGCGAACGGTCGGCGATCGGCTCCGAAGCAGGCGGCAGGCTGCCTCGCGGTGGTCGCGGCGGCTTTTTCATTGCAATCCGCCGTTGGCTTTGGCATTGTGCGTACGTGAAAATTGGGATATTCGTAAGCGAATTCACGACTTTCCATACCGCGGTGGAATCGCGACACGCCTACGCGGCTGCACGATGGATAGGGTTGCGGCCTGGCCAAAACCAATTGGCAGGTCATTCGTTGGCTTGAGTAAGGCACGGGGCCGCTGGGAGAGAACTTTGGCAGGTGAACCACGGGTGAATGGGTGATCGACGCTAAGGATACACCGCGGAGGCGACTCTATCGTCGCTGAGGGGTTGCGCGCCCAACTGGCACAATCGGGCGCGTCGTGATCGCCGGACCGCGGGTTTCTCGGGAGCTTGCCTGATTTGACCGACCACCCCGCGGGC
>JACZVE010000058.1 GCA_022572825.1 SAR324 cluster bacterium | reverse complement strand
TGTAGATATGACGCTCTCCAGTGCTCGGTGCAATTTCAGTAGTTGCCTCACCCCCGACCCCTCTCCACTACGTGGAGAGGGGTGACTTCCGACGAGCGCCCGGTGGTCACGAGGTAATGTTTTCACTTCGGGCGGCTCCCCTCTCCATGAAATGGAGAGGGGCGGGGGGGTGAGGCTTCACAAACGAAAACACACACTCAGGCGCGAGCCATACCGGTGGCTTGCTGAGCTAAAGGCATAGGCAATTTGAGAATAAGGGGTTTTTGCAAATGGTACAGGGTACAAGAATGGAAGGGCGCATCCAGCATCTGGCTGCGATCATCGATCCGGCTCTGCCGCCCTATACGCGCCGTGCCTTTACGGAACCGTTTCTGCGGGGCCGCCGCTGGCTGCAGGCGGAGTTCGAGGCCGCGGGTCTGTCCACCGTTACGGATGCCGGCGGCAACCTGATGGGCAAGCTGGCAGGAAGCGAGCCCGGCGCGCTGCCCATCGCCATGGGGTCCCACAGCGATACGGTGGTGGGCGGCGGGCGCTATGACGGGATCGCGGGCGTGGTGGCGGCCCTGGAAGTGGCGCAATCCCTGGCGGAAGACGGGATGCGGCCGCGCCATCCCCTGTGGGTGGTGGACTTCCTCGCCGAGGAGGCCAGCGACTACGGCCCTTCCTGCGTGGGCAGCCGCGCCATTGCGGGGACGCTCTCCCCGGCGATGCTGGAGGCGGCCAACGCGCAGGGCGAATCGCTCGCTGAGGCGCTGCGGCGGATGGGCGGCGATCCCGACCGCGCCGCCGCGGGGCCCATCCATGGCCGCGAGCCCTTCGCGGCGTTCGTCGAGATGCACATTGAGCAGGGGCCCGTGCTGGAAAGCGAAGGGCTGCCCATCGGTGTGGTCACGGGCGTGGTCGGCATCCGCCGCCTGGCGCTGCGGGTGCAGGGGCAGGCCGATCACGCCGGCACCACACCGATGCACATGCGGCGGGATGCGCTGGTCGGTGCCGCCGAGCTGATCAAGCTGGTGCACCAGCGCGCGCGAGAAGCCCACACGCACACCGGGCTGGTGGCCACCGTCGGGCAGATGACCCACTCCCCGAATCAGTCCAATGTCGTGCCGGAGTCCGCCCTGCTCACCATCGACGCGCGCTGCGCTTCCATGCAGGGTGTTACGGACTTCACGGATGCCATCGTCCGGGAAGGCGGCTCGCTCCTGGCCGGCCACGGACTGGCGCTGGAGCACACACTGGTGCTGGATGCCGAACCCTGTTCCTTCGCCCCGCCGGTGCGGCAGGCCATCGGCAATGCCGCCCGCAAACGCGGCCATGCCTTCCGGGAGATGCAAAGCGGGGCGGGGCACGACGCCATGCACATTGCGCAGGTGTGCCCGACCGGCATGTTGTTCGTGCCCAGCCGCGGCGGGCGCAGTCACGCTTCCCAGGAGCACACCACCACGCAACAGCTTTGCGTGGGGGCGGAGGTGCTGTTGGAGGCCGTGCTGGAGCTGGACGCCACGCTGCCGCTGAGGTAGCCGGCGTGTGGCACTTGCGGCCGGCCGCCTCGGGGCGGCGTGGAGCCGGTTTGGCGCGCCATATCTGGGAGACGGTCAGGCTGGCCGTGCCGGTGATGATCGGCCGCTCGGGCACGCTGATCATGATCACCGCGGACGTGATCATGACCGGCCGCGCCGGCGCCCGGGAACTGGCCTACTACGGATTGGCTTACGGCGCAACGCAGGTGCTGGTCGTCATCGGACTGGGAGCGATGACAGGCACGACCGTGCTGGCCTCTCAGGCCGACGGCAGGGGCGATGCCAAGCAATGTGGCGCCGTGTGGAAGGTAGGCCTCGCACACGCCCTGGCGATGGGCGTGGTATTCGCGGCGCTGTGCGTGCTGGGGGAGCGGTTCTTGCTGCTCACCGGCCAATCGGCCGAACTGGCCCGCAACGCTGGCCGGGCGATGCTGATGAGCGCGCTGGGCCTGCCGCCCATGTTGATGTATCTGGCCACGGCGTTGTTTCTGGAGGGAATCCGCCGACCGCAGCCCAATATGTGGCTGATGCTGGCGGCCAACCTGATCAACATCGCCCTCAACTGGCTGCTCATCTACGGGCACACCGTCGCCGGCCTGGGGAGCGTGGGAGGGATGGGCGCGGCAGGCGCCGCACTCGCCACCGCTCTCACGCGGTGGCTGATGTTCCTCGCGTTGGCCGCCTACGTGCTGACCATGGCCGACGGCGGGCGATTCGGAATGCGGGAAAGGGCGCGGCATCCCATGGAGCTGGGCCGCAAGCTGCGCCGGATCGGGGTGCCTCTGGGCTTGGCACAGGGGCTGGAGTCCACCGCGTTTACCGCGTTGGTACTGATGGCGGGGCTGCTGGGCTCCGCGCACCTCGCCGTCTACCAGATCGCCCTCAATCTGCTCAGCGTGGTGTACATGCTCGCCATGGGCGTGGGCGCCGCGACGAGTGTGCGCGTGGGCCACGCGGTCGGCCGCGCGGACCCGCGGGGATTGTCCTGGGCGGGCTGGGTCGGCGCGGGCATCGCCATGGCCATGCTATCGTGCATATGCGCATTGTTCCAGGTGATCCCCGGGGTGCTGGCCGGCATCTATACCGGCGACGGCACACTGCTGGCCCTCGCCATACCGGTGCTGACCATCGCCGGGCTGTTCATCGTCGTGGATGGCGGGCAGGGCGTCATGGTGGGTGCCCTGCGCGGGGTGGGCGATGTCTGGGTGCCTTCCGGCATGGTGGTGGCGGGCTTTTGGGGGGTCACCGTGCCCCTGGGCCACCACCTGGCTTTCGCGCGGCAGATGGGTGTGGCGGGCCTGCTGTGGGGGTTGTTCGCCGGGGCGCTATTGGCCGTGGTGATGTTGCTGGGGCGATTTTACTGGATAACGCACCGGGAAATTAAGCCTCTGTAGCCGGCCGAGGCCTATCCCTTCTTCTCGACACGGACGGCGATCTTGGGGAGCAGCTTGTCGATCAGCGTGCGGTAAACCGGCCGATTGGGCTGACCGCTGGGCAGCAGCAATTCTTTGACGGGCACTGTCTTGTCGACACTGGTCTTCCTGATCGTCACGCCGCCTTCCGCGCCGCGTTTGAACCCTCTGCGCCTCGCGCGGAGTTCCAGTGTGACCTGCCGGTCGTCCATTCGCAGCGCCAGCAGCAACTCTTCCAGGGTAGGGTAGCTAACGGGCGGCTTGAAACGCACCTCGACGATCCCGTCGACGAACCTGCGGCCGCGCTCCTCGAAGGCGAAGTGGTTTTCCAGCGTGGTAACGAAAGCTTCCAACGGCAGGCAGAGCTGGATCGGCAAATCGATTTGCCCGCGCGCGCTGGCCGTTTCCAGCTCACCCCCGTACAGCAAAAATGGACCGCCGTCCTTGCATTGAATGGGAGCATCCGGCGCAAGAGGAAGCTGCCAGTCCTCCTCTCTGGCCTCGTCCGGCTGGAGGGAAAATCCTTGTGCCAGGATGTTGCGGGCGAGGACATTGAGGGCCGCGCTGCCAGATTCCTTCAGTTCCTTGAAGTTCCCGTAGGCCAGGCCAATCTGCAAGATCAGGTTGTCCCGCGGCGCGCTGTCGCGGTTGGTCACGCTCAGGGTGCCGTCGACCGTCCTGCCCTGCACGAATACGTCGCCAGGAATTTCCAGCCGGTATTCCAGCGGCTTAGCGAAATATAGACCTCTCATCTTCCTTTCAGTGCCGGGCGCGGCAACCGGTGGGCAGCGAACCGCGCCTCCCTATCAAACTTGGCGGCAAATTGCAATGACGGCTGCGCGGAGGGATCGCTCGCGGCGGACGTGCCCCATCTTCGCCCCTCGTCCATTGGCGTCGCGACGATGAGTGCGCTCCCTGCATGACTGGATTTCCGTTGCAGTTCGGGAGCGCCGCCATTGAGGTGCACCGCCTTTCCGGGGCACTGCCTTTCAGAAGTACCGTATCTCCAGGGTACCGCGTGTCAGGAGTCCTGCTGGAGCCGGCCCATGGTTTCGCGGATCAGTTCCAGTTGGGTCAGCACGAACTGCTGGTCTTTTTCCGATAGGCGCGCAAAGAGCAAATCCAATTCGCCGACCAGCGATTTGAGACGGATGCTCCGGGCCGACGCCTGCGGAAACGGGCTGCCGATTCGGCGCGGTTGTAACGTCCTGGCCTGTTCGCTGCGCAGCAGCGTGATCAGGTCATGGAAATTCCAATCGTAGACCATGCTAATGCGCCGCAACAGCTCGTCGCCGGGGTCTTCGCCGCCTTCCAGGCGCATGTACGCGTCCACGTCGATCTTGAGCAGCAAGGCGATGATATCCGCGGTCTGGCCGGTGCGCTGGCGCACTTCCTTGAGGCGGTTGCCGAGCGAGTCCTGAATCTTGCCCGGCTTATCGAGCGGGAATGTTTGCAGGGCGCGCATGGCGGCTGCGCCCTGCGAAGATAGGGGCCCGGCGGCGGTGGGCGCCGCCATCTCATTGATGATGATGCGCTGGGTGTCGTAATAGTTCCATTCCATCATCATGCAGAGGCGTCTGAGGGTTTCATTGTCCGGATACTTTGTGCCCCCTTCGATGGCCAGATAATCCGCTTCTGCCAGATTGAGCAGGATCGCCATTACCTCCGTGGACTGGTCGGCGATTTCGCGCCTCTGGCGCAGTAGATCGCTAAAGCGTGATTTGGGTACGTGCATACGCCTTACGCGTGCTGGCCCGTGCCGAGGAAGGCTCGCTTTCACCGCTCGGCCTGTTTTCGTCTTGGGCCGAGTGGGGCGCCGGCCCATTGCACTCATCTATCCCATTTTTCGCATTTCCCGCATGTCTCCCACTTCTCCATTCAGTAAACTTCATGCAATTCGATGGCCGCGATACGCTCGATCCCGGCAGATTCCCGTGCATCCGATACCGTGTTTTCCTGGTAACTTTTATAGAAAAGAATTTCTAAAAGAGGCAGGATGCAGGCTTGCTCCGGGTCGGTGGCTGCCAGCCATCCGGCGGCGGCGCGCGGAGATCCGGCGCGCCCTATGTGCCGGGGTTCACGGACGGCCGTTGTACGGTTCGGTACGGGCAGCCGGCACAGGCCGTGCGTGCTGACGGGCGATCCAGGCAGCCGCCCGAACCACCGCGGGTGACCCGGCCCTCCTCCAATGGCGAGGGGCTGGTGCGAGGACGAACCACCCATGCTTTCGATAGGGATGAGAGGACAAAAACTGCCGCTCGAACGAGCTTACCGACGGGAGCGCCCCCTTCTTGCATTGCCATGCCGACGATTTTGTATCCAGCTTGGCCGAGTTCACGACACCGCGAAGGTTGAATCGCTTAATCCACTGAGGCATATTTGTAATTTCCCTACTGTTGCCGACTGATGTAGTCTTGTCCGCAGAGAGTTCTCCCTTTTTAAATGAGTGAATCGCAGCAATTCTTCAAGCTTGGCATGCAGGAAATCATCGCAGGGAATACCGACCCGCAAGCGAAGGGCGAAGACATGCCCGTGCTGCTTGTCGTGGACGATGATCCGGATATTCTGAGGGTGGTGCGCTTTTATCTTACCAAGCAGCAGTACACCGTTCACACGGCGACTTGCGGGACGGAAGCGCTTGCCATCCTGGACAAGGAGCGGGACATCGAATTAATCCTCTCCGACGTGATGATGCCTCAGATGAGCGGCCTGGAACTGCTGACCATAGTTCGCGAGAACCCGGATTATGCGGACATTCCCATGATCCTGATTTCCGCAGAGGGCGAAACCGCAAAAAAAGTTGCCGGCCTGAATCTGGGGGCAGACGACTTTATCACCAAGCCGTTCAACTTTGACGAGTTGATGGCGCGGGTGAAAAACCACATCCGGCTGCGGCGCCTGCAAAAGGAGGTCATGGTCGCCAGCAATCAAGCCCTGCGGGCCAACAAGATGCTGCAAGTGCAAAACGATCGCTTCCTGGAGGACCTGGAGGCGGCGCGTAGCCTGCAGATGTCCTTGATGCCAGACAAGTTTCCGGAGTACCCGCAGATTGCGCTCGCCTCCCGCTATCTGCCGGCGGAAGAGCTGGGCGGGGATTTCTTCGACGTGGTGGCCCTGGACGGCGGGCGCAAGCTGGGTGTGCTCATTGCAGACGTGTGTGGACATGGTGTCACGGCTGCGTTCATTACCGCCATGACCAAGATAGCCTTCCAGAACTCATGCTACAGCAGCTTCGACCCCAGCGTTGTGCTGACCCGCATGAACGGCGAGCTGACGGGAAACCTGAAAAACGGATTCGTCACCGTGTTCTACGGAGTATACGACCTGGTAGACAAGTCCTTCGCTTACGCAAGCGGGGGTCATCCCCCCTTGCTATTGCACCGGCGAAGCGCGGAGCAGATGGTCGAGCTGATGCCCCAGGCCACCTTTCTGGGATTCTTCGAGCCGGTGGAGTATCGAACGGACACGGTCATATTGCAGCCCGGAGACCGTTTGATATTTTACACCGATGGTCTGTATGAGTGCCAACGTGTGCCGGGGGACGATTTCGGCATCGAACGGGTGACCGGGATGATCCTGACCGCAAAGGACAAAGGGCTCGATTCGCTTCTGCACGAGTTGATCAATTCACTGATCGAGTTTATGGACGGCGGCGCGTTCGACGACGACATCACCATCGTTGGTCTGGACGTCCGGGACTGAGCCGGCACCGGGAATTGAATTGACAATCCAGCCGCCTGTCCTTAGTCTTTTTTGCTCAATGCCAAACGTCCCCATCGTCTAGCCTGGCCTAGGACACCGCCCTTTCACGGCGGCGACAGGGGTTCGAATCCCCTTGGGGATGCTCCTGGAAGCGCTCCACATGGAGCTTGCGCCGATCCCGCACACGCCCACGGTGCCCGACTCCGCGCCTTTGGGATGTCGAGTGGTGAACGGGCTCGCCGGGCGCAATGCAGCTCAACCTTTCTCCAGTACAGCGTACAGGGTCCGCGCGTCACACATTCGGAGCGCGGCCTATTGCCTTCACTCCATTATTTACGCCATGATATTGTTTTCACTGCGAATCATGCACTTGAACCCGGATATTGACTGGAGGACCCAGTACTAGGGAACGCAGGGGCCGGTAGCTCAGCTGGTAGAGCATCTGACTTTTAATCAGGTGGTCCTGGGTTCGAATCCCAGCCGGCTCATTAGGAAAATCAAGGGTTTACGTCGAGAGGCGTAAGCCCTTTTTGCTGTTGGGTAACCATATGGGTTACCAAATGACCTTTGCTAACCCCCGGATTCCAGCCGGGTTTCAGTGTGATGATGCAGGATGGATGGACTAGGGTGGGCCGTGAACGTGCCGCCAGTTTACACCTACGACCGCCTTGAAGGCAGGGTGGCTGTAACCCTGTCTTGGCGGCATCGAAAGCCGCACCCGACCACCATGACCCCCAAAGCAAAAGCGATGCCCACGCCGCTGTCGGCTGGGCATCGTGCCGGGGAACACTGGGCGTTGTGATGGCAGTCACTACGCTGGAGACAGGCCTGGCCGCCTGCGTCACCACCGTTCAAGTGCTTAATGACCCACGATTCCGATCTCATCGTCTTCAGCACCGATCGTTCCCACCGACAGGTCTGCCCGACCTGCGACCGGCATCCCTGCGTCTGTCAATCGGCGGCTGATGTTGTCCCGGCGGAAACCCTGCTACGCATGCGCCTGGATAAGAAAGGCCGTGGGGGTAAAGCCGTCACGGTGGTGTTCGACCTGCCACCCAATCCGGATTACTTCATCCACTTGATCAAGAAGCTGAAGGCGCACTGTGGGACGGGCGGTGCCCTGAAAGACAACAGAATGGAAATCCAGGGCGATCAGCGCGACAAGGTGCGGGCTTACCTGGAACAGATGGGTTTCAATGTGCGCCGAGCGGGTGGCTGATTCCAAAGCACCCGACGGCCCTACCTTCGCTTCCCCTTTGGGCCGACAACGACCAACGGGGACGGAATCATGAGGATTTGGATCGACGCGGATGCCTGCCCGAAGATGATCAAGGACTTCGTCTTCCAGGTTTCGCGCAGGCTGAAAGTCCCGGTCATTCTGGTCGCGAACAGTGGCATCCATGTGCCCCGATCCAACCTGGTTTCCCTTGTCGTTGTCGGCGACGGACTGGATGAAGCCGATCACCACATCCTGGAAAACTGCGCCGTGGGTGACCTGGTCGTCACCGCCGACATTCCCTTGGCGTCTTTGCTGATCGACAAGGGTGTGGTGGCCATCGACCCCAGGGGTACCGTCTACACGCCGGATAACGTCAAGGAAGCCCTGGCAACGCGGAACCTGATGCAAGACCTGCGCGAAGAAGGAACGATGTCGGGTGGGCCACCGCCCCTTGGCCCCAGGGACAGGGAAAAGTTCGCCAACGCCATCGACCGGGAACTGACCAAGCTGCAATCGAATTCCCCGTGAACAGGTGATCAGACGGCCCTGATCACGCTGCTACCGATTCATGCACCATCGGGCAGTACCCGGCCCGGATCACATTCACGACCGTCTTCGGGGTCAAGACTTCCACAGGCTGCCCCTCCCCAACGCCGGGCCTTTCCCGTATCCATTCGCTGACCATTGTCGATTGTCCGTTGAAATTCCATTCCTGTATGATAAGGATACACTTGTTCACCTCACCAAATGAACGGGAAAAGCCATGGACATCAGCGACACGAAACGGGCGAATGATCTGTTCCGCAGCAACGAACAGCACCTGACCAGCTTCCTGAAGGACGACCCGATTGCAGTAAGCAACCTTGCAGCGGGGTTTGCACATCTTGGTTACCGGGTGATCAGTGTGCAGGGTGGTCAGGCCGACCTGAAACTTCACCTGCGGCCCGTCTGAACTTCCAGGACGTAGGGCGTGGCCCTACTGAATGGTATTGGGGGAACTTGGGGGCAGCCCACGTTCACGGCCACTGTCGGTTCCGCAGCCTTCGGTGGTCTGCGGTCGTTCGCCCCGGTGCATTCAACTCCAATATCGTGGTATCGGAGGTTGGAGGAGTCTTCCAGGCGGTATTGGCGGCTCCATCTGGGAAATGTCGGTTTATACACTTGACTTTTATATAATTACTGCAATATTTTCCCTGAATATAAACAGTTCTAAATAAAAAACCATTTAATAATTTTTGAAGTAGGTGAACATGGGGCTGAATTGGGCAATCATTTCGGTCGACTCTGAACCCCTGCTCAGAGCATCTCGCCGCTCTTTCGCCCCCCATGCCCAAACCATCCGGATGGGCGATATCGTATTTCTTATTTTCGAGGATACAATTCGGGGAATCGTCACCACTCAGGCAAGGGAAAGAGGGTTTAATCTGGAGGATTCAGACGTCGGTTCCGCGGAAGGCGAATTCTATCTCGTTATTCAAAAAGGGCGGATCTTCCAAATTGAACATCCGGATTCGCGGGTATTGGTTGACAAGGGGCGTTATCTGATCGTCGATTTATCCGCCCAAGAGGCGGGCCGTATCGAAACCGGGCTGGAACCCTGCTATTCTGTGGAACCCTTGACCGAAAGCAGAACCGCCTTTGACATTCGCAGCCGCCCCGCCGCTCGCGCAGCCCCGTTGGCCTGGATTCAGATACTGGTCGACAGCGTAACTCGGCAAAATTACGAGCCTCCCCTCACCTATCTGGCATCCTTCCCAACCCGATTTTCCACCAGCAGCCATTTTTTAGATGCGGCCACTTGGTGCAAGGACCAACTAAGCGCGATGGGTTATGCCGCTTCGGATCAATCCCTGCCTTTGGGCGGGGGTACCACACGTAATGTCATCGCGGAAAAAACCGGATCGGGCACGGCTGACCGATCCCTGGTATTGGTGCTCGCCCATTTGGATTCGATCAACATAAGCGGCGGGGCCGATTCCACTGCCCCGGGGGCGGATGATAACGGAAGCGGAAGCGCGGGGATCATCGAATTGGCCCGCGTATTCAAAAACCATCAGGCTGAACACGATATTCGCTTCGTTCTGTTCGGTGGCGAAGAGCAGGGGCTGGTCGGCAGCAATTACTATTTGGACCATTTGCCGGCGGCGGATCGCAACAGGATCAACGTCATCATCAACATGGACATGATCGGAAGCCTGAACACTGCGCAGCCCACTGTGTTGCTGGAAAGCTCAGCGATGTTTCAGGGTATTATCGATGATCTGGCGCACGCCGCGGACACTTACACCACCCTCACGGTTCAAACCTCCGTCAATCCGTTCGCGAGCGATCACGTCCCCTTCATTAATGCGGGATTGCCGGCCGTGTTGACGATCGAAGGTGCAGATGGCGCCAATGAAAATATACACACGGAAAACGATACCATGGCGCAAATAAATTATGATTTGGCGCTCGAAATCTTAAAAATGAATGTCGCGGAAATTGCGACAAAACTGGGTCAAAAAAAGGAATATACCATGAGCGATTTTATAATCCCGAAATGGGAGTACGAAAAACTTAACTTCGATTTTCCCGTAAAATTAATCTCACGCCAAGTTAGCGGGCGTTACATATACAACAATGGGGTAAGCGCCCGTGAAGTCAGAGAAGCATCGGAAAATTTTGGCCAAGGCCGAAACAATAAGTTCCTCGACACGAAATACATGCTTGACAAACCGACCTACATTAATCCCAATTCCATATTGTATAAGTTTAACTACAAACCGTATATTTTTAAGGTTCTGAAAGTTGTCCGGTTTACCCTTCATATCGACATTGATGGAACCGACCCCTTGGACGTCGTCAGCGGGACGGTTCGCCTTTTGCTCCGAGAAAGTGCCGGAACCCGTTCGAACGCGTTCCACCACCTCGATCTGTTCAGGGATCGCCGCGTACTTGAGCAGAAGACTCAGTATCCGCCGGCTGGAAAACCGCACCCGATAGGGCCCGACGTTCAGCGCCGAGAGCGTATCGCACATCGCCGCGATGATCTCCACATCCGCAACCTCGGATGCGACACCGACCGAATCAAGATCAAACTGCGTGAATTCACGGAATCGCCCCGGACCGGGTTTGTCCTTGCGCCAGACCGACGAAACCTGATATCGACGGAATGGCCGGGGCAGGTCGCGGTATTGCGCGACCACCCGCGCCAAAGGAACGGTCAAGTCGAAGCGAAGCCCGAGCGGTTCATCGGGGTCGCCAAGACGCACGTCGGGATTCTTGACCGTGAAAATCGAATCTTGTGCCTCCGTGCCCGCCGAACCTGAAAGAACATCCAGGTATTCGATGGCCGGGGTCGCAAGCGGGACAAACCCGTACAGCTCGTAGACGCCTCGAATGGTATCGATGAGCCACTGCCTGGCCGCCATCGGCTCGG
>JACZVE010000057.1 GCA_022572825.1 SAR324 cluster bacterium | reverse complement strand
AAGGGCAGAGCCCTTAACCCGCCGGAGGCAATTTCTCACAGCCCTTTTAGAAGCGCTGTGATTTATCCGAAGAAAAGCAAATGCGGGGGAAGAATCGTGCGACTCGCAAGCGATTCGTCCCCCCGCGCCCCCCGAATACTGAGGTTGAGATATTTCATCGTAATTCTTAGTAAGTTGTTTATATAGCACTTTTCCGGGGTGCAGGGGGCAAAGCTCCCTGCTGGGGGCGTTGGGGGCGAAGCCCCCAACCTGCCGGAGGCATTAAATCACAGCGCGTCTAGTCCGCCTCGTCCACCGGCGGCCGGTATCCGTAGGCCTCCTCGGCTGTCTGCCCGGAGATGAACCCGTTGTCCAGGTCGTCGCGAATCCGCTCGCGTGGTCGCTGCGCCGGGGGGCCATAGCCGGCGCCGCCACCGGTGCGCAAGGTGAGCAGATCGCCCTTGCGCAGCTCCCCCGAGTCCTTGCTCTTCACGGGCAGCGTGGCGCCGTCGCGGAGAATCGTGCACTCGGCGAGCGCGCCAGGGTTTCCCTCGAACAATCCCTCGGGCCTGAGCCGGAAGCGGTCGCCATACTGCGCGAACTGCACGCCGTCTTTCAGCATCTCATAGCGGCGGCAAATGCCCAGCCCCCCACGGAAGCGGCCCGTGCCCCCGGAGTCGGGAATCAGACTGTATTCCCGCACCCGGAAATAATCGAAGTCCATATCCAGCATCTCCACCGGCGTGTTGCTGCAGTTGCTGATGGGGCCGTCGACGCCGGAACAGCCGTCCATCCGCGCGGAGGCGCCGTAGCCCCCACCCACGATCTCGTGGTACACGCGGTAGCCGTGCTCGTTGCGGCGGCTGAGGTAGGGGCCCGTGGTCGTATCGAAGCCGGTGGCGATGACCCGCTCCGGAACGGCCTGGGCCAGTGCCTTCATCACCGCATTGAAGGCGCGGAAGCTGGAAATCATCCGCGCGCGCACCGGTGCGGGCGGTCTGGGATTCAACAGTGAGCCGTACGGCGCCCGGACGGTGACGGGACGGATGCTGCCCGCGTTGAACGGCAGGTCGGGGGCGGTCAGCACGCCCTTGACGCAACTGAACACCGCGGACAGGGTGGATGCAAAGGGGGAGTTGAGATTGGTCGGCACCTGGGCGTGAGTGCCGGCGAAGTCGACGGTGAGGGAGTCCCCAGCGATGGTGACGGCGGCCTTCACCGGCACCGGCTCGTCCCCGACGCCGTCGTCCTCGATCCAGTCTTCACCGCGGTAGGTGCCGTCCGGCACTTCGGCGATGGCCGCGCGCATCCGCCGTTCCGAGTACTCGATCAGCTCGGCCATGGAAGCCAAGACCTTTCCCACGCCGTACTTGCGGCAAAGCCCCTGCAGCCGCGCCGCGCCGGTGCTGTTACCGGCAAACTGGGCGTAGAAGTCGCCGATGGTCTGCTCCGGCACGCGAATGTTGGCCGCCAGCAACCTTTCCAGCGGGCCCCCGTTCCAGTCGCGATCAAAGTTGTAGCGGCTGGGCGGAATCACCAGGCCTTCCTGGTACAGCTCACGCGCGGCCATGTTGAGGCCGGGTGCGCCACCCCCGATATCGATGTGGTGCGCCACCGTGGCCGCGAAGCCGATCAGCTCCTCCCGGAAGAAGACGGGGGTGAAAATGAACACGTCCGGGAGGTGCTGCCCGCCGTGGTAGGGGTCGTTGCTGATGTAAAAGTCCCCTTCGCGCAGGCTATCGACGGGGTAGGCCTCTGCGCAGGGGCCGAACGTGGCCGCCATCGATCCCAGTTGCACGGGGATCAGCTCCGCCTGCGCTACCAGGTTGCCGTCCCGGTCCAGCAGCGCGGCCGAGGCATCGTTGGCCTCCCGCACGATGGTGGAGAAGGCGGAACGGATCAGCTTGACGCCCATCTCGCGGGTAGCGGCGATGAGCGCCTGACAGATGATGGCTTGGTCGGTGAGGTCGAGTGCCATTGTTCAGCTCGTCCGGGTCAGGATCAGATTGGCGTGCTCGTCCGCCCGGGCCTGCCAACCGGGGGGGACGAATATGGTGGAGGTGACGTCCTCGAAGATCGCCGGGCCGGGCAGCGCCTTCCCGGCGGCCAGGGCCCAGCGGGTCGACAACGCACAGGCCATGCCCCGCGCGCCGAGGAGAATGCGATGGGTTTCCGCCACCTCGCCGCGTCCATCGGGAGGCTCCCATCGTACGGGTGTGCGCTGCACCGGCTGCGTGAGACCGAGGCGGAAGGAGACAATCTCAACGTCCTTTTGCTGCGAGGCGGAGTGAAAGAATACTTGCCGGTGCGCCCGGGAGAACCCCTCCAGCAATTCCTCCGCGGTCAGGTCGGGCAATTCTTGCGGCTGCAGGTGCACGGGAATTTCGAAGGCCTGGCCTACGTACCTCATCTCCAGAGTGTACAGAATTTCGGAGCGGTCGGCGGACACGCCCACCTCGGAGAGGTGCGCCGCGGCTTTGCGGTGCATCCCCTCATAGATTCCCCGTACCGCGTCGGGCGTGTCTCGCGCCACCACGAGCCGGTGCGTCTCGGATACGAAGTAGCGGTAGTCCGAGGCAATCAGCCCGTAGGCCGACAATACGCCCGCATGCGGGGGAACGAGAACCGTGCCGATCTCCAGCTCCTCCGCAATGCTCGCGGCGTGCAGGGGCCCGGCGCCGCCGAACGCCACCAACGCGTAGTCCCGGGGGTCGCGCCCCCGCTCGGTGCTGATGAGCTGGATGGCGCGCACGATGTTGGCCTCGGCCAGGCGGATGGCGGCATCGGCCAGCTCCCGCGGGCGCATCCCGAGCGTGTCGGCCATGGCGTCGAAGACCTGCCGCGACGCTTCGGGATGGATCTTCATCGCACCGCCCAGGAAGGCCGCGGGGCGAATCGTGCCGCGGAGGACGTGCGCGTCGGTAACGGTCGGGCGGTCGCCGCCGAAGCCGTAGCAGGCCGGCCCGGGGTCGCTGCCCGCGCTCATCGGCCCGACGCGCAGCATGCCTCCGTCGTCCTGCCAGACGATGCTCCCGCACCCCGCGCCGACGGTGACGATATCCATCAGCGGCATTCTCACGGGCAGGCCGTCGATCTCCGTCTGGCTGACCAGCTCCGCCCGCCCCCCTTCGACCAGGCAGACATCGGTGCTGGTGCCGCCCATGTCGAAGGTGATCAGATCGGCGTGTCCGGAGAGTTCGGCCTGCCGGATGGCACCCATCACGCCCGCGGCCGGTCCGGAGAACAGCGCGGTGATGGGGTTGCGCCGCATCGCCTGAGCGGACGTGCGGCCCCCGTTGGACTGGATGAGGCTCAGTTCGCCCTTGAAGCCGCGCTCACCGAGCTGACGCTCCAGGCGCGCCAGGTAGGCCGATATGACAGGCTGAATGTACGCGGCGATTACCGCCGTCGAGGCCCGCTCATACTCGCGATACTCGCGGGCGATGGTGGAAGAAAGGGCCACAACGGGCCCGGGCAGCCGGTGCGCAATCACTTCCGCCAAGGCCCGCTCGTGCGCGGGATTGGCGTGCGAGTTGAGCAGGCATAGCGCAACGGCCTCATAGTGCCCTGCCGCCAGGCCGGGTATCAGCTCCTCGTGAATCTCCCGCTCGTCCAGGGGGGTCTCCACCGAGCCGTCGGCCAGGATGCGCTCCGTTACCTCGAAGCAGTCCTTGCGTGCGACCAGCGGTAGGGGCTTGTGATAGGCGAGGTCGTAGATTCGCGCGCGGTTCTGCCGTTGCAGCTGCAACAGGTCCCGGAACCCGCGGGTGGTGACGAATGCGACCCTGGCACCGCTGCGCTCCAGCACGGCGTTGGTGGCCACGGTGGAGCCGTGCACCAGATTTCCGATGTCCGCGACGGACAGGCCCGCGGCGCGCAACGCGGCGTGCACGCCTTCATCCGGCCGCCCGGGCACGCTGGGCACCTTGACGACGCGCACGCCACCGCTACCGTCCACGCACAGCAGATCGGTGAACGTGCCTCCTACCTCGATTCCCACCCTCATCGGTCACCACGCAAAAGACCGGCGGCCACGCTCGCCGGCAGGTCGGCCGCCGATGCGATACCGCTCATCCACCCAGGATCAACCCAGACTATCGAATGCGGCGCGGAGGGGGAAATACAAACTCACCATGGAGGACAGGGTCCGCCGGACACGGAGCGAGGCCACCCGGCGCCGCGCCGCATCGCGGTGGGCTCAAGGCACGACGGCGACCCGCAGCGCCTGCCCGGATTGGGCGATGTGCAGCCCTTCGCCCAGCTCTTCCAGGCCGACCCGGTGCGCAACGATCTTCCCGAAAGGGAAGGCGTCCTGCGTCGATTGCAGGAACTGCACGGCCTTGCGCAGGTGCCGGGTATCGTAGTTGTGCACGCCCCGGATGGTGAGCCAGCGGAAGACGATGTCCGAAGCGTCGTATGAGAATTCGGCGCCCGGTACGACGTTGCCGTGGAGCACGTAACGGCCGCCGATTCGCAGGCACTTGAGACCCACGGGGATCACGGCGGGAATCCCGGTGACTTCCATGGCCGCGTCGACCCCGCAGCCGTCCGTGCGCTCCAGCACCCATTGCACGATCTCCGCTTCCGTGCCGTCCGCGCTGTTGAAAGTGTCCGTGGCGCCGAACTCCCTGACCTGCACCAGCCGGTGCTCCAGCACATCGGTCACCAGAATGCGGCGGCATCCGTAATGCCGCGCCAGCGCGGCCGCATAGACGCCCAACGCCCCCGCGCCCTGGATGAGCACCGATTCCTGGGTCTGCAGGCCCACCGCCTCCCAACCCGCCACCACGGTGGCCAGGGCGCAGTTGGCCGGGGCCACCACTTCGTCCGGCAGTTCCTCCGGAATTTTGACGATGCCGGTGCCGGGGAAGAGGTAGCAGTACTCGGCAAAGCCGCCCACGAAGTGCGGAGGTGCGTCGCAGCGCTCGTGCCCATACTTGCGGAGCTGAAGGCACTTCATGGGGAGCCCTCTTTCCCGACAGAAGCTGCACCGGCCGCAACTGGCGCACAGCGTCCAGGTGATGCGGTCACCCTCGCGCAGGGGCTGGTTGTCCGAGTCGAGCGTGCCGGCTTTTCCCAGCGCCACGATCCGCCCCACGATTTCATGGCCCAGGATCATCGGCGTTTGCGCGGGGCGGCGCCCCAGCCACGTGTGCAGATCGGAGCCGCAGACGGTGCAGCAGGTCACTTTCACCAACACCGCGCCCGGTTCCAACTCGGGCAGGGGGTAGCGGATGAGCCGGAGAGGCGCCTTTGCTTGCGTCATCACGGCGGCGCGGCCATCGTCAGGGACATGCACGGGTTGAACTTTCCTCGCAATACATGCTTGCAATAGACCGCCCGAGGCCCGGCGTGGCGCGGCAAAGGGCGATCCGGTATCGTGCCCGCGCCTCAGCGCTCGTAGACAAACTCGCCGCCGATGATCGTCGCCTCCACGGAGATATTGCGGATCTCCCAGGGTTCGCACTCCAGCGGGCTCTGCTTCAGGACGACGAGATCGGCCAGCTTTCCGGGCTCGATGGAGCCCTTGATGTCCTCCTCGAACGTGGCGTGTGCTCCATTGAGGGTGTACATGCGCAGCGCTTCCAACGGCGTGATCCGCTCCTCGGGGCCGATGTCCGCACCGCTGCGGGTCTTGCGGGTGGTGGCGCAAGCCATCCCCCAGAGGGGATTCGAGGGCCACACCGGATCGTTGGGCGTGCACACCGGGCAGTCCGAGTGCGCGCAAGGCACCAGCCCCAGCTCCATCGCCGTTCGCACGGGTACCATGCGCTCGGCCCGTTCGCGGCCGATGAAGTTGTGAATGTGCTGGTCGCCCCAAAACCAGGGATGGAACACGTAGAAGTTGGGCACGATGCCCAGGTCTTTCATCCGCTGCAAATCGTCCATCGTGGGGCAGAGCGTGTGCTCGATGCGGTGGCGCGGATCGGGCCGGGGGTGGCGGTTCATGGCGCGCTCGACCGCGTCGACGGCGAGTTGGATACCATAGTCGCCCTGGGCGTGAAGGGCTACCTGAAACCCGTCCCGGTGCAGCTCCTCCACCAGCGTGTGCAACTGCTCCACCGGATACTGCAGCCCGTGCAGGCCGCGCGTTCCTCCCACAAGGTAGGGCTGATGGAAGGCGCAGGTGAAGGCCTGGATGGAGCCGTCCACGAAGACCTTCATGGCGCCCATGCGCAGCCGGTCATTGCCGAACCCGGTGCGCAGGCCCAGCTCGTTGTCGCGATAGAACGCCTCCCGGATCATCAGGTAGGAGCGAACCTTGAGCAGGCCCTCCGCCACCGCCTCCTGGTATGCCCGGTATGCTTCCGCCTTGTTGGGAAAGGCGCCCGCATCGCCGTGAGAGGTGATCCCCAACTGGACGTACAAGTCGTTGGCCAGGGCCAGGCCCTCCTTGAGTTCCCGCAATCCCGCCTGGGGCAGCACCTCGCGGATCGCGCCCACATCGCGCAGCACTCCGGTGAGTTCTCCCGTGTCCGGATTGCGGTCGATCGCGCCGCCCTCGGGATCGGGCGTGTCCCTGGCGATGCCGGCCCGCTCCAGCGCCAGGCTGTTGGCGACACAGGCGTGGAAGCCTCTCAGGTAGATCACGACCGGATGGTCGGGGGCCGCGGTGTCCAGCTCGTCGCGGGTCGGCCAGCGCTGCTCCCGGAGGGCGTTGGGATCCAGATTGACCCCGCCAATCCATTGCCCCCGCGGCGTGTCGGCCGCCTGCGCCTGGATGCGGTGCTGCAAATCGTTAATGGAGGGGTTCAGCTCGGCGGCGGCATTGATGCGCTTGGGGCTGAAGAGAAAGTTGCCCATGCTCACCATGTGCGTGTGGGTATCGTTGAAGCCGGGCACCACCGTCCTTCCGCCCAAGTCCTCGACCCGTGTTGCCTCACCGCCCCAGGCGCGCACTTCCTCGTCACTGCCCACGGCCAGGATCACCCCATCCTTGACGGCGACTCCCTGGGCGGTTGTGTCCGCCCCGTCGATGGTGATGACATTGGCGTTGGTTAAGAGGAAATCTGCGTTGAGCTGCTGCATGGAAGCTCCCTGCAATGGCGATGCGAACTCGAGAGCGGCGGCCGCGTGGCTCCCCTGCCGCCGCGAGCTGCCATGGGCTGCGGGGTTGAGCGGCCGGCGCTAGCCGCCTTGGGCGGGATCGTACAGCCAGCAGGCTACCCCGTGGTCCGCGCCCACTTCGATCATCGGGGGCGCGTTGTCCCGGCAGACGTCCATCCGCTTGGGGCAGCGGGAATAAAATCGGCACCCCGCCGGTGGGTTGATCGGGCTGGTGATCTCGCCGGTCAGCGTAAACGGGGGCTTGCTCTGCTCCAGTTCCGGGTCGGGCTGCAGGATGGCACTGAACAGGCTTTCCGTATAGGGATGCCGGCAGGATTGGAACAGCACGTCCGCCGGTGCGATTTCGGCGATCTTGCCCATGTACAGCACGGCAATGCGATCGCTGATGAACTCCACCACGCTCAGGTCGTGACTGATGAACAGGCAGGTGAGATGGAACTCTTCCTGCAGCTCCTTAAACAAATTCAGCACCTGGGACTGAATGGACACGTCAAGCGCCGAGACCGGCTCGTCTGCAACGATGAAGTCCGGCTCAACCGTCAGCGTCCGGGCGATGCCCACGCGCTGCAGTTGGCCGCCCGAGAACTCGTGGGGGTAGCGGTTGATCGCGGATTTATCCAGCCCCACCCGGTCGAGCAGGTACACCGCCCGCTGCAGCTCGCGGCCGGCATGGAGGCCCTGCACCTTCATGGGGAAGGTGAGGATGCTGCCGATGGTCATTCGCGGGTTCAGCGAGGAGTAGGGGTCCTGGAAGATGATCTGCATCCGTCGGCGGATTCTGCGCATCTCGTCGCTGGACAAGGCGTACAGATCCGTGCCGTCAAAGTAGACCTGCCCGGCGGTGGGCGCCAGCAGGTGCAGCAAAAGGCGCCCCACCGTGGTCTTGCCGCAGCCCGATTCGCCCACCAGACCAAGCACTTCACCCTTGCGGATAGTGAAGCTGACTTCATCCACCGCCTTGAGCGTACGATGACGGTCGATCTGGAAATGCTTTTTGAGGTTGTCCACCTTCAGCAGATTTTCCAAGTCGCTCACCCGCTGACAGCACTGAGAGGAAAGTAGCAGCGCACCTCGTGACCCGGTTTCACCTCGGTCAGGGGAGGCGCTTCCTGCCGGCACCGATCCTGGACATACCGGCAGCGCGGCCCGTAAGCGCAGCCCGGCGGCAGGTTGTTGAGCATGGGCGGCTGGCCCTCGATGGATTCCAGCCGGTTCGCCTTCGCGCCGAGCCGGGGCAGGGACTTGAGCAGGCCCTCGGTATAGGGATGGGCGGGTTGCTTGAACAAGGTGAAGACGTCGGCATATTCCACGACCCGGCCGGCGTACATCACTGCGACCCGCTTGCACATATTGGCGATTACCCCCATGTCGTGGGTGATCAGAATCATGGCCGTGTCCCGAGCCCGGCAAATCTCCTTCATCAGCTTGAGCACCTGCGCCTGTACCGTCACGTCCAGCGCCGTGGTCGGCTCGTCCGCGATCATCAGGGCCGGCTGGCAGGCGAGGGCCATGGCGATCATGGCGCGCTGGCGCATGCCCCCGCTCATCTCGTGCGGATAATTGCGCACTCGTTCGGCGGGCGAGGGAATTTCGGTCGCGCGGAGCATCTTCACCGATTCGGCCAGGCTTTTCACGCGGTCCAATCCCAGGTGGTAGCGAAACACTTCGGCCAACTGGTAGCCCACCCGCAGCACCGGGTTGAGGCTGGCCAGGGGATCCTGGAACACCATCGAAATCTTCTTGCCGCGGACGGCCCGCATCTCCCGGTCGCTGAGTTGCAGCAGATCCCGGCCTTGAAAATGCACCGCCCCGTCGACGATGCGCCCGGGCGGATTGGCCACCAGGCGCAGGATGGAAAGCGCCGTTACGCTCTTGCCGCAGCCCGATTCCCCCACGATGCCCAGCACCTCACCGCGATGCACCTCGAAGTCCACGCCGTCGACGGCCTTGGTCACGCCCTCGCCGGTGAAGAAATAGGTCCTCAGCCCGCTGACCTTGAGGATCGGGGCCGTCGGTTCGGTCTGGTTCATTGCAATTTCGCAGCGATAGCGGTGTTCCCCCTCACCGCCTGGGACGGCAGGGCGCTCTATGCACCGATGCTCCGACGCAGCGGTGCCTCCGGCTCCCCAGCAATGGCAAAAGTGGGCCAATAATGCAAATAAACCCGCTTGCACACAAATTGATTTAATAGATGCAGCGCATACGTATTAACTTTCGCTGCAACGGGTCGCGGCCGGCCGGGCAAACCTCGCCACGGTCGCAACGCCGCACAGGCCTCCGCGATCCTGCCGCAGGGGACCCCCATGGTGCGCCCGCGCCGGCCAAGCGTGCCGCCGTCCGGGTTTCATAGCAATTAGGTATAGACCGCATTTATTCTTTCAATTAGTCGCCCGCCACGACATTTGCTAGAAAGGCCATCAGCGTGGGGGCCGGGGCCTGAATGCTGTCGCAGTTCCACTCCGCCGAGCGGGCACCACACCCATCCGAATCAGATCGGTTCCGTTTCAGCGAGTGCAAGCCGGCGGTGCTGGCAGTGGCTCGGTAAGGGGCTTTCCATCGCGGCCGCGCGGCCGCCCTCACGACGCAGGCAGGCAAGCACGCAATGGGGGAAATCCGAACCATCGTGCAAATCTGGCCGGGTTAAGGCGCGGGGCGACCCGGCCCTGTTCATCGCCGTTGCCCTACCAGTGGAGCGGAGCGATGCCTTGGAAGGATGGCTACACCATCTCCGACGAGGTGAGTATCGACCAGGTGGAATGGCCCGATGGGCACCAGTGCGCGGTGACCATCGTCGTGGACTGCAGCGTGCTGGCGGGGCCGGCAGGCATCACGGATGACGACATCGCCGCGCATGAGGCCCAATTCGGAATCAACGTGGGAATACCACGCCTGTTCGAGCTGCTGGAGTCCTACCGCTGCAACGCCACCTTTGCCCTGCCCGCGGTGGTGGCGGAGGCGTTTCCGTCACTGGCTGGTGAGATCGTGCAGCGGGGCCATGAGGTAGCCGCCCACGGCTACCTCCACGAGGACGTGAGCGGATTGCCCTTGGAGGAGGAGCGGCGCCGGCTGGAGCTGGCCACCCGCACGCTGACGGATTTGGGGGGCCGCAGGCCCGCCGGGTGGTATGCTCTGCCCCGGCAGAGCGACCGTTACCCGGGCGGCCAGATCAGCCCCAACACGGTGAATTTGATTATCGACGCCGGGTATGAGTACCTGGGGAACAGCATGGCCGACGACGTGCCGCACTATTGGGTGTCGGACTTCCGTTCCCGCAAGAGCATCCTGGCCATGCCGTACTACTATCACTTCAATGACCTGTACTTCCTGATGTTCCCGGCGCCAGGCGGTGGCACAGGGCTGGAGAACCCCAAGGCGCTGTACAACAATTGGACTTTTGAATTCGACGCGATCTACCCGCTCGGCAGACAGTTCTCCATGGTCGTTCATCCCTATCTGATCGGCTGGGGTCATCGCGTGGAAGTCCTGGAAAACACGCTCCGCCACATCCGCGAATTTCCCCGGGTGTGGAATCCCACGGTGGTCGAGTGCGCGCAGTATTGGAAGCGGAAGTACCCGGCGAGCACCTTTCTCAAGCTGGAGGAGAGCATCTGGAAGGACTACCCGGGCAGTCTCAGCTGAAGTGGCTTCGCGGTTGGGGAAGAGAAGCCCGCCGTGGCTCCTGTCGAGGGAGCCGATTCATACGGGTCTGAAGCACGGATCCTGTCAGAGGTACCGCACCGCGAATGGGGGCGCTATCGCTCTGCCGGTCAGCCCGGCCGCGGTACAATCAACGCGTAGCAGGAGGGGTTCCATGTCTAGCAAAAGATCGAATTGGAAGTCGACGGGAATGCACGCGATCCATCTCGTCATAGCGGCAATGGTCGCAACGATGCTGATTTGGCCGGGCGGTTCGGCGTTGGCGGTCAAGACAGGGGGGTCGATTACGGTAGCCCTGGGCACCGATGCCAAAGGTTGGGATCCGCACAAGGCGACCGCGTTTACCTCTTTTTCCTTTTACGAGCACGTGTACGAATGTCTCATCCGCTATAATGCCAAGGGCGAGATCATAGAGTCGCTGGCCACTTCCTGGGAGACTCCGACGGATACCACCATCGTCTTCAATCTTCGCAAGGGAGTCAAATTCCACAATGGCCGGGAGATGACCGCCGAGGACGTGAAGTATAGTTACATGCGGTTGAAAAACCCGGATACGAGCGGTTATCCATCCGAA
>JACZVE010000056.1 GCA_022572825.1 SAR324 cluster bacterium | reverse complement strand
CCCGGCGCTTCAGGCCCAGGACACGGCCCAGGTCAACCCCCACATCGTCACGGTGCTGTTCGAGAACGCCTTGGTGCGCGTGCTGGAAGTGATCTCCAAGCCCGGCGACGTGGAGGACTGGCACGGCCACCCGGCCTACTTCGCCTACGTGGTGCGGGGGGGGCGGCTCCAGATCGAGGCGCCCGGGGAGGAGACCCGCCAGTTCGACCTGAAGGTCGGCCAGAATATTGCGCTCAATCCGGTGGAGCGGCACCGGGGGACGAACGTCGGTCAGACCACGCTCCGGGTGTTGCTGGTGGAACTGAAGACCGGCCAGATGGCCGGCCGCGACGCGCCGGAAGGGGAGGCGGAAGCCCACCGAGCCGTCGCCAAGGCCACGGCCCGCGCCTTCGCGGTCACTCGCTAGCGGCCTGGGGGTTGTCCTGGGGGGTGGCGGGTGGACTGCGGAAATAGTCGAGGATGCCCTCGGCGAAATCGTCGAAGGTGGCGCCTTCGCCGCCGTGAACGAGCCCGTCGGGCAACTCCTCCAGGGCGACTTGCACCTCGAACTCCTCGGCCAACTGATCGAGGACGTCGAACACGTCGATCGAATCCATCCCCAAATCGTCGAACACGCGGGCATCGTCCGCCACGGCCGCCTTGTCTGCGTTCAGAGTCACGGCCACCGCCGCCCGCAACGCCTCGCGAAAATGATCCGCCTCCTCCGCGGAGAAGGCCATGGGCCGGCCCTGCTGGAACTTTTCGATCAATGCCTGCTTCATGTGTCGAATTGTGGCACGCCCCCGTCCCTTGGGAAAGGGTCTGGGGAATAGGGGTGCAGCAGTCCGTGGGATTCACCCGGGATGAATGGGTGGGTACAATCGATCTGAAAATAACCGGTGCCTTCTATTGTCACCCTGAGCGAAGCGAAGGGTCTCACGAAATCGTGATCGACACGTTCAACGAAGAACCCCAGCGAGATTCTTCGCTGCGCTCAGAATGACATGAGACGCGTAAGTGGCATTTTTGAGACGTGTGTTATGGGCCGGTGAACAGGAGCGCGGCGTTGTGGCCGCCGAAGGCGAAGGATTCGACCAGCACCGCCCGCTCCTGGAGCGCGGCGTCCGGCTCCCCATCGGGCTCGGCCAGGGTCAAACCGCAACCCGGATCGGGACGGGAGACGTGACGCACCGGCACGGGCCGGCCCGTGGCCAGAGTGCGCACGGCCAGGACTGCGTCGATGGCCGCCGCGGCGCCGATGGTATGACCGAGCAGGGCCTTGGTGGCGCTCACGGTGGGGCGGTGGGGCAACACGTCGTTCAAGGCCAACGCTTCGCAGCGGTCGTTGACGGGGGTGCCGGTGCCATGGGTGTACACGTGGCCCACCGCCTCCGGCTTCAGCCGGGCCTCTGCCAGGGCCAGCCGGATGCAGCGGGCGATCTCCGCGCCGTCCTCCCGCTGGGAAAGCAGGCTGTGGGCCTCCGAGCTCGCGGCGCCGCCCCGCAGCACGGCCAGTGGCCGCGCCCCGCGGGCCTGGGCGGTGGCGTCCCGCTCGAGCACGAGACAGGCCGCGCCCTCGCCCAACACGAACCCGTCCCGCTCGGCGTCGAAGGGGCGGCTCGCCAGGGGGCCCAGGTCGTTACGGGTCGAGAGCGCCCCCAGGTTGTAGAACCCCTTGAGCACCGTGCCGCCCAGGGGCATCTCCACACCCCCCGCCAGGGCGCAATCGATGCGGCCCAGGCGGATCGCGTCCAGCGCCATGAGCAGAGCCGTGGCGCCGGAGGAGCAGGCCGTATTGAACACCAGCGCCGGGCCGCGCAGCCCGGTGAGGATGGAAAGCTGCCCCGCCAGGGACGAGCTCATGTACATGGGGATCGCGAAGCGGCTGACGTCCCGCTGAATCGCCTTCTCGGCGGTGTAGACGTTGATGTACTCCTGCTCGGCGAAGCCGTGGGCACCGGCCCCGCAGCCCACATAGATCCCGGTCCGGTGCGGATCGGCCGGCCCGTTGGGGGCTTCATCGGCCGACCTCAGCCCGGCCGCCTCCAGCGCCTCCAGCGCGGCCAGCAGCCATAGATGGCAGACCTCGGCCGAGGTGTTCCATACGCTGCGGGGCACGGCGCGCCGGATTCGCTCGGCAATCGCGTCGCGCGCCACCGCGGCGCCCAGCAGCACCGGCAGGGAGATGGGCAGCGCGAAGCGCTCACGGGGCTGCACGCGGATGGCGGATTCTCCCGCCAGCAGGCGCGCCCAGTTCTCCGAGACCCCGAATCCCAGCGAGGTTGCCAGTCCCAGACCTGTGACCACCGCGGCAGCCTGGCGCTGGGGGGCCATGTCCCTCACCATTGCAAGAGGATGAATTCGGCGCCGAATCCCGGCCCCACCGCCAGCATGAGCCCGTGGTCACCAGGCCGTGGCGTGACTTCCTGCTCGAAGTGGTGGAGCACGAACAATACCGTGGCCGAGGAGAGATTCCCGTAGTCGCGCAGCACCTTCCAACTGATCCGCGTTTGCGCAGGCGAGAGCGCCAGCTTTTTCTGCAACCCCTCCAGCACTTTCCGGCCGCCGGGATGGAGGAGGAAATGGCTCAGATCGGCCAGCCGCAGCCCGTTTTCCTCCAGAAAGGGCAGCAGGTGTTGAGGCACTTCCTGGTGCACGAAGCGGGGCACTTTCGGCAGCATGACGATCTTCAGCCCGCTGTCGGTATTTTCGAAACCCATCAGGTCCAGGGAATCCCGGAAGAACACGCTGCGGGTCGCAATAATCCGGGCGGGCAGGCGGACGCCGTTTCCGTCGCCGCGGGCGCCGTTGGCGCGGGCACCGGCAAACCGCTCGCCGGCCACCACGGTGGCCGCCGCGCCGTCCCCGAACAATGCGGCGGAAACCACGTTGGCCATGGAAAAATCGCTGACCTGGGCCGTCAGGGTCGTCAGTTCCGCTGACAGGACGAGCACCGCCTCGTCGGGGTAGGCGCGCAGGTAGTGATCGGCCTGTGCGATAGCCCCCGCGCCGGCCGAGCAGCCCAATTCGGTGATCGGCTGCCGGCGGGTGTTGGGCCCGAAAGGCATGCGGTTCATGAGATGGCTTTCCACCGAGGGAATCATGATGCCGGTGCAGGAGGTGCTGATGATCAGGCTCACCGCCTCGGCGGCCACCCCCGCCTCCGCCAGCGCCTGGGTCGCTGCCCGCTCGCAGAGCCGCACCATCTCCTCCCGATACACCTCCGTGCGCTCGGTGACGGAGGTGTGCTCCAGGTACCAGGGGGCCGGCCGCACCGTATAGCGGCGCTCCACCTCCGCGTTGGCCAGGATGGAGTCCGCCTTTGCCGCCTTATCCGGGTCGCCGGCGAGCCATTGCCGCACAACGGCCCGGATTTCGGCCTGGCTGTACGCGTGATCGGGCAGCGCGATGGCGGTGTTCAGCAATGCTGAGGGCATAGGGGTGCTGCGCAAATAGGCGCTCGTATCCTGCAAGAAACGGTCGCTGAATAATGTTGCTGCGGATCAACGTCCCTGTGGTGGCTCGGAGCGGCGGTCCGAGACTGTGGCCGGGGCCTGTTTTCTTTGTGAACGGACCTTCTCTATCACTGCGCTGCTTTTACTACACTACTCTTCTTATTACACGGCAGGCGGGCGATTCATTCCACCGGACAGCAATTGAGGGAAACACCGTGCCACCCGCAAGCACGATGCCTCCTCAATCCCCCCATGGAGGTGTGCCTGCCATCCTATCAGTCCAACTGGCGTATATGAAACTTAAAGAAATGTGCGCCTGGCGGCATGCCAGGCGCACAATGCGGTGCCCTGTGCAGCGCGCTCACCGCTGGCGGCGCGCCGGCGGCGATGAATTGAGCTGCCGGGCGGGGAGGGAAGACGCGGGGAGTCGGTCAGGCGACCACGGTCATATTACCCTTCGGGTTGGCGGCCGGTTCAATCACCGCCACGGCCTCCACGTTGAAAATGAGCGTGGAGCCGGGGCGGATGTCGCCGACCTGCCGGTTGCCGTAGCCCAGCTCGGGGGGAATGATGATCTGCCGGCGTTCACCGGGCCGAATTCCCGCCAGTCCTTCCTCCCAACCCTTGATGACCCGTCCGCTGCCCAGGGTGAACTCAAAGGGTCGGCCCTTGTCCAGAGAACTGTCGAACCGGGTGCCGTCCTCCAGCCAACCACTGTATTGCACCTTGATCTTCATGCCCGCCGTGAAGGGCTTACCCACCCCTTCCCTGATGGTGGCGACCATCAGTCCGGAAGAGGACTTGCGGAAACGGCTCTCGGGAAGTATGCGGAAGTTTTCCAGGAATCCCCGGGATGCTTGCTTGCTTTGCGGGGCGCTGGAGCGCACTTTCAGCCGGGCGTCCTGCCCATTGGCGCTGGTATCGCTGATTCCCATCCCCATCGTCAATCTCCGATCCGTTCGAGGACTGCCGTGGCGCATTGCCACCGTCCCAATGCAGCCAAACAGGCGTTGTTGCAACGGCCCGTGGCGCAACTGCCTGTCAGGGGTAAAGCAATTCTCGAACCAGGGGAGGCGTGTTGCGCCCATGCCGGGATGTGTCCGCACCTCCTTTTCTCCGGCAGCGGGCACGCAGTCCAACCGAGCGACCTCGGCGGTGCAGAGCAGCCGGCAGGTGTTTGCCGCATGGTATTGCCGACGAATTTAAGCATACTCGCAGGCTTGGCTGTCCGCACACGGCCAACTGCTACATCAATCGATGACCTCGCCTGAGCATCGCCGCAAAAATTTTCGGGCAACGACACCCCGGCCAGTTGGAAGCATGTATGCGGAACGTTCCCGACGGCTTTCGCGCCGATCTTGATTATACCGGCCTGCAGGGTGCACAATAGCCGGCCAGCGATTGATTGCGGCAAGGCCAGGCGGAAAAGAATTCTCCCCGGGTCGCAGGCCGGGGCCGACTGCTTAATAGGATTTGATGCCTGCGACGGATCAGGTACACACCGCTTGCACGTCGCAGGTTGTCCCTCCGGAAAGGCTTACGAGTTGCGCATTTCTTCCCCCGCAATTGCACCAACCGACTGAATCACGGCCCATTTAGGCGAGGAGAGCACCATGAAGCTGCACATGCACAAGGTTTCAACCACGTCCCGTCCGATCCTGCTGTTCTGCTCGGAAAATCAGATCGATATCGAGGTGGTCATCGTGGACCTGATGCAGGGCGAGCACATGCAGGAGCCATTTGCAAAGCTGAATCCGAGCAAGCAGGTGCCGGTACTCGAGGATGGAGATTTCGTGCTGACCGAAAGCTCCGCCATACTGAAGTATCTCGCGGATAAGATCGATTCGCCGGCTTACCCGAAGGAGCGACGCAGCCGCGCGCACGTGAACGAGTTGATGGATTGGTTCAATACGGGATTTTACCGCGAGTACGGCTATCATCTGGTCTACCCGCAGGTGTATCCGCACCATGTTCGTAGCCCCGAGGACTCGAACAAGGTCACCGTGGAGTGGGGACGGGAGCAATGCAAGCACTGGCTGAGCGTGCTCAACGACCATTGGCTCGGCCCGGATCGTAAATACCTCACCGGAGGCGACATCACCATTGCCGATTATTTCGGCTCGGTCCTGTTTACCCCCGGCGACCTGATCGGAGAAAGTTTCAAGGGCTACGACAACGTCAACCGCTGGCTCAACACCATGAAATCGTTGCCGAGCTGGAACACGGTCAATGACGTGCACTACGGGTTCGCGGGCTCGCTCAAGGATAAGTCGTTCGTGACCATCACCTAGCCGGCGCGGGTGAGGCGGCGGCGGCGCGGACGCCCCTGGCCACCGCATCGGGGCGGGTCACCGCTGGGGCGTGGATTGCGCCGTGGATGGACAGCGCGGCCATATCGGTGAATAATTGAAGTCGTAAATTGAGAATAACGACATTGCGAGCGTACCAGGAGACCATTATGTACAACGGGATCAATCATCTGGCGTTTATCACCAAGGACATGAACAAGACCATCCGTTTTTATCGCGATCTGCTCGGATTTCCCTTGGTCGCCGGGGTGGGCACACCGGAGTTCAAGCATTACTTCTTCAAGATCACGGATACCGACATGATCGCGTTTTTCGCCTACGATCAAGCCACCCCGATGGAGTACAAGTTTCACGGCGTGCCCACCTCCAAGCCGCTGGGGTTCGACCACGTGTCCATCGGCGTGGACTCGAAAGAAGCGCTGTTTACGCTCAAGGACCGCTTGGAAGCGGCGGGCCTCGAAGTGACCGGCGCGGTGGACCACGGATTCATCTGGTCCATCTACCTGTTCGATCCCAACAACATTCCCCTGGAGTTCAGCTGGCAGAATCTTGACATCCTCGCGCCCCCGGTGCTCGCCGACGATGCGCCGGCCGAATACGCGCTGGAGGGAAGCGACCCCCAGCCAGGCCACTGGCCGGAGGTGCGGGCCGTGACGCCGCCTGAGCAGTGGACCGCCTATCCCGGCGCGGGTCACGAGATGAGGCCCATCGCGGTAGAGCAGAAACGGGCCATAGCCGTCGGCGAATAAGCCCGCATCCGGCCCCCCGGCGGGCAGCGCGGCGATGGATGGCGCGTTGTTGGCGCCGGGGCGAATTGCTCCGCTCATCAGCGCCTGGGGAGGCAAGCCGCTTGGGATTCAACCAACGATCGGCCCGTGCGGTGGACGGTGCGGCAAGCATCGCCCGCTGTCGGCATTGCCCCGCGGTCGGGGGGCCATCGTCAGCCGGCTGAGATGCCGAGCAGGTAGAGCATGAGCGCCTGCTGGGCATAGAGCCTGTTTTTCGCCTGCTCGAATATCAGCGAGCGAGGCGAGTCGACCACCTCCTCGGTAATCTCGAATCCAGGGTGGATCGGCATGTCGTGCAGGATGTACGCATCGCTGCCGGCCAGATTCTCGGCGTTAAGCTGGTAGGGACGCATCAGCTCGATGCGGCGCTCTTTTTCCGCGCGATAGGATTCCTGCTCAAAAAATTCCATGTCCACCCAGGTATCCGTATAGACAAACTGAGCCCGTTCCACCGCGTCCTTCAAATTCAACGTGCGCTCCACCAGCCCGGTCGCCGTCAGGCGTTCCATCAAGGCGGAATCGTAGGCGGCGGGATGCACCTCCGGCGTCACCAGAATCAGCCGTGCGCCCACCTTTGCCAGGCCGCAGGCCAGGGAGTTGGCGACATTGTTGTGGATGCCGACGTAGGCGACGCATCGGCCGGCGAAGGAATCGCCCTGCTCGTAAATGGTCAGCAAATCGCCCAGGGCCTGGCAGGGGTGAAATTTGTCATCGCAGCCATTGATGACGGGCACGCGGGAGTTTTGGGCCAGTGCCTGCGTATCGTGGTGGAATTTCAGGCGGGCCATGATCAGGTCGGTGTGGCTGGAAGCGTAGCGCGCCTCGTATGCAATGGGAGATATTGAAAAGTTCGACGAATCCCAATCCATCACCACCGAGTCGCCACCCAGCAGGCCCATGCCGATTTCGAAGGACATGCGGGTGCGGGTGGAGGTTTTCTGGAACAACAGCAAGATCCACCGACCACGCAGGATGCCTTCGAAGCCCGCGGGTTCGCGCTTGATTCGCTGGGCCAGTTGCACGAGGTGCAGCAACTCGTCGCCGGTGAAATCATCCAGCGTCAGGCAATGCTTCATGGCCGATCCTATCGTGTCGTTGCAAAGATCATAAACTAAATCGAAATCGCGGAATTAAACAATTGCAAAAATGCGCCGTATCCCGAAAGGCCGTATCCCGGATGGCAGGGGCGGGGCAGCAATCCGCGCAACCGATCCCGGTTAATTGCCGCAGTTAAAGTACACCGTTGGAACATGCGGTCAAAACCCGCAGCGGAAACACGCAGTGGCGACACACAGTTCAAATTACGCCGCCGCGCAACCATCGTGTTACGCGCCGCGCCCTTCGAGACGCTCGCTCCGCTCGCTCCTCAGGAACGCGGCTAATAAAGCCCGATTCCCTGAGGAAGGCTGTGAAGGAGCCTGTCTCGCCCGTCCTGAGCTTGTCGAAGGGAAGGGTCGGGCTTGTGCCACTTTTGCTATTTTTGAGACCGCCTTTAGAAAATTCAGTCATTCAGCCCCCGGATGCGCAATGAATGGATGCGCAATCGGACGAGTGCCATCGTTATTGCTATTGAAGCAACAGAGGTTAGTGCAATAAAAATGCAATTATAGGGGAGGCTAGTGAATCGGCTTGGATCATCCCGTCATCCAGGAGGGAGAATCATGAGAATAATCGCTGTCGGGTTGCCGGCCGTGTTGCTGCTGGTGAGCTTCGCCGCCGGAGCGTCCGCGCAGTCCGTCTCCGTGGATATACCCATCGTGTATACGTTTGACGAGCAATTGCTGGACGATGAGAGCGCCAGCGGAATCAAGGTGGCGATCTCGTTCCCGTTCTTGCTTGGCTTCGGGCTGGAGGGCTACAAGGTGACGGGGAAGGACACCGGGACGACGGACCCCGGGACAACGACGGATTTCCAGTACGACGTGGCCTTCTTCGACGTGTTCGTCGATATACCCTTTCCCGTAGCCAATCTGGTCCTCGGCGGCGGCGTGGGCAAAGGGGAGTTCGATCTCGTTTCGGCTCCCGGGGGTTTTAACGATGCCACCTTGACGCAGCTTTTCGTATCCCTCGGTATTCCCTTCGCGGCCATATTCGACGCGCACGTGGGCTATCACGTGATTCGCGGCGAAAGCGACATTCAGGGCGCGACGAGCCCGCTGAATCTCGATGCGGAGATGGCCACCATCGGGCTCAAAGTGGGTTTCTAGGTACGTTTTACGGCAACGCGATCAGGTAAGCGTCGTTGAAGCGCGGATCAATGGAAATGAGCGCCGATTTAAGCTGCTCGGCCTCCGCTTTGCCGAGCGGCTCGATGCGGATGCGCTGGATGACGGTGTCGCGCTGCCGGTCGCTCTGCTTGACAACCTTGATGGAGCGCGAGCCCACGGCGGCCAGCAGCATCTTGCGGTAGGATTGCACACAGGCATACGAGCTGCAGGCGCCCACTTGCAGGGTGTACCTGCCCTGCTCCGCCGTTGCCGGCGTGGCAGCGGACGCCGGCGCGGCGGGGGCGCTGGCGGTGCGTACCACGGGAAGCTCGATGTCGCTAACCGGCGCCTTCGTTTCTGCTGGATTCTGCCCGGATTGCGCCTTCTGGCGCGCCACCTGCTGCGCCTTGTGCCGGGCTGCATGCGGTGGGGAGGTGGCCCCGGCGTCGGTCATCACAGCGGAGGGTTGTCCCGGCGGTGCATCGGCCTTGGTGACGCCGGCTCCCCCCGTGGCGGAGGCGTCACGGAATCGCGCCATCGAGCCGGCTTTCGCGCGCTCCATCAGCCGGGTCAGTCCAGGCATGGCCTGCTCGATGCCGCCGGGCGGGGAGAGTGCGGCCCAACCGGCTCCAAGACCCAGACCGAACAGAACGAGACCGCCCAGCGTCATCTTGAGAAATTGGGAGACGTCCTTGGCGGTAATCCGACCGGACACGGCCGCCTTGAACTCATCCGCCGCATTTTCCGGCGGCCGTGCGCTGTGCGGGCCGGCAGAGTCGTGCAAGGAAGCCGCATCGCTTTTCAGGATGGTCATCTTCGGGCGCGCGCCGCTCGCCGCCACCTGCCGGGCGCCCTTTGCCCGCATTGCTTTGCGCTGCCCGGCGCCGGTGGAATGGGTGGGCGATCCGGTCTGCTTCCCCGCGGGCGAACGCTCCACGGTGGAGGACCAGTGCAGGTCGTCGATCGCACTTAGTTTTTCGAAGAAGGCGGTGAAATCCTCAACCGCCGGATCCCTCGCCTTGCCCTCCATGGATGGCTTGGCCCCGTTCTGCACGGGCTCGAACGAATTCTCCAGCATCTGGGGATCAACATGCATCGTGGGCTTCTCCATCAATGGATCCAAGGTCACCGTGTCGGCCGGGCGAGCCACGCGCCGGCCGTCCCTCCCCAAGGCAAAGCAAAAGGGGGACCACACGCTCCCGCGAGGGCCCGCGTGGCCTCACCGTCGCCCCGTGAATAGTCTCGATTGTGATCTAGTCCAGCTGCTCCGCATTGGATTACACGATGCGGCGCGCTGGCGAGGGCACAAATGGGTTGGGTACAGCATCGTGTCGGCGTGACTACTCCGCTGCCTTTGCTGTATCAGTAGCGAATACCCGCTGCTCCACCTCCGTGCGGGTCAACGGACGCCGCACCGACGCAGGATCGATACCTGCTTTGAGACAGGCCAGCACACCCGCTGCTTCCCAATAGTTTTGCACGATGTGGAGCTGACCGGGCTGCCAGGGAAGGTGGGTGAGGTCGTTGCGCATCAGGTTCTTGTTCTCCCGCACGGCGATGACAGGGATGCCCTGTTCAAGCGCCGCCAGTGTGGGCAGGCCGAGACATCCGTCCGGCATCACAAGGCACGATACGTCCTCCGCGGTGAGCACATCCGGCTGATTGAACTGAGTCTCATCAGTCACGATCTGCGGACTTCGTTGCAGCCCTTTCAGGATGCACTGGAGAAACGTCACGGACACGGCCTCAGCGGCAAGGCGCGGCTCGACAATTCCGGGGTCCTTGTTGGCAATCTCAGCGGACTCGAACATTGGCGAGTGGGCCGAGGGGACGTTGAACACCGAGGACACCGCGTGCGTAAGCATCGCTTCCACACCACCCCAGGGATTCACCATCTCGCCGGCCCGGTCGAAATACTCCTGATGGTACGTCTTCGGGACGCCGATCACGGAGGAAATGGCGACCGCATCATACAGGTCCCGATCCTCGGCGAGCACCTGGAACAGATACTCAATGTTCTCGATCTCGCCGACCGCGCTGCCCGACTCCGTGTATTTTGAGCGCATTATCAAAGGCGGGCTCAGCTTGATCACTTTCGGGCATGTAAGCCCATAAGAGGAGCGCGCCGCGCTGACGGCATTGACCGCAGCATTGACAAAGGTCGGATACAGGTTGTCGTCGATGACGAGCAGGACCCGGTTGCCACGCACAGGGCGAAGGCCGACGGTGCCCATAAGCAGCCGCGACAAGACACTGCCCTCAACGTAAAGCGTGTTCGCTGGCATCTCGTTGATGTCCGACGCATTGACGACGTTGGGATGCGTGATCAGGGTGTCGCTGAGTCGGCCGATCAGCCGCGCTACTGGTGTGCCATCGCCTGCATGCCCACCAATATCCGCGCCGATTCCAGTAGGGATTATCAACGCAACGTTGAACCGGTCTGCGTTACCGCCCGCACGCTTACGAAACCGGAAAATCGGCTCGGGTATTTGATATATATGGGTGCTGTGGTCCTCCAATATGCCCAACTCACATTGCATATGATTTGCATCCGAAGC
>JACZVE010000405.1 GCA_022572825.1 SAR324 cluster bacterium | reverse complement strand
TCTGATGGTGTTCGGATTCACTTGGCGCGCCGTTGGCGACTTTGTCACGCCGGCCGTGCTGATGGCGCTCAGCGTGACGGCCAACATCGTTCTGGACCCGCTGCTCATCTTCGGCCTGGGTCCCTTCCCACGCCTGGAAATGCGGGGTGCCGCCCTGGCCACGGTGCTGTCCCAGGTGCTACCCCTCGGCGTTTACCTGTGGCTGATATTCCGCTCCCGCCGCAACGACACTCTGGTGGTGCGCCGCCCCTTTTTGCTGGATGGCGGCCGGATGGTGCGCATGCTGCGCATCGGGGTGCCGTCGGGCCTGCAGATGTTATTGATGGCGGCCGGCCTGATCCTCACCTATCGGGTGGTGCGTCCCTTTGGGGGCGACGCCTCGGCGGCGGTGGGGATCGGGTTCCGGGTGGTGCAATCGGCCTTCCTTCCGGCGGTGGCCATCGGGGCGGCCGTCTCCAGTTTGGCCGGACAGAACTATGGGAGGCGCGATTACGGGAGGGTAAAGGCGGCGCTGTTGTGGGGAATGGGGTTCGTCGCCGCGATTATCGTTAGCGAGTACGCCCTTTTCCTGTGGAAGCCGGCGTTGTGGGTCTCCTTTTTTACCCAAGAGCGTGCCGTCATTGCCATCGGCGCCGATTATCTCGCCATCGTGGGTCTGATGCTCCCCTTTCACGCGGTCAGCTACATCATCACCGCGGGAGCGCAGGGGTTGGGCCGTACGCTGTATCCACTGCTGACCCAGGCCTTGCAGTTCGGGGTGTATCTAAGCGCGTTGGCGGTGCTGGTCTATGCCCTGCGAGGCGGCATCACAGGGGCGTTCTGGAGCGTCGCCATCTCCTATGTGGTGGAATTTCTCGTGATGATGGCCGTGCTGGTCTACTTCTGGCGCTCCCTGTTGAAAGGGCCGGCAACGGGATTCCCTGGGCGCGCCGCGGGCGTCGCAAACACACGTGCGTCGTGAAGCATCGCATCCGGACACGTATGCAACCTGGCAGTTCTGGTATGTTGATTCCAACCTCGGATGGACGCAGATGAACACGGATGAGAATAATGTAAAATGGCTATTCCTCTGGCTCGGATAAGATCATCGTCAGCGATCTCTAACTATGTTCATCCGCGTATATCGGCGGTTTCAGATGCACGTGTATCCGTAGCACGATCGCCATGAGCACTGATCCCTTGCTGGCCCGCGCGCTGGAATTGCGTGAGGAACTGGTCGCCCTGCGCCGGGATATCCACCGTCATCCCGAGCTCAGCTTCGAGGAGCGGCGCACGGGGGAAACCGGCCGTGCCTGGCTGGAGGAGTTGGGCCTCCTCGTCGAGAACCGCATCGCCGGCACCTACGGCGTCCTGGCCACGCTGGACTCGGGCCGGGCCGGGCCGACGCTGATCCTGCGCGGCGACATGGATGCCCTGCCCATCACGGAGCAGACGGGGGCGGCGTATTCCTCCAGCCAGGCCGGCGTGATGCACGCCTGCGGGCACGACGCCCACACCACCTGTCTGCTCGGCGCCGCCAGGCTGCTGGCCGAGCGCCGGGAGGAACTGCGCGGCCGGATCAAGTTCGTCCTGCAGCCGGGCGAGGAGCTCCCGCCGGGCGGGGCAAAGGTGCTGATTGAGCAGGGAGGCATCCTCGAGGGCGTGGATGCCGCGCTGGCGCTGCACGTCCATGCGGGAATTCCCGTGGGCCGCATGGGCTTCCGGCCGGGGGTGATGCTGGCCAATTCGGACCGCTTCACCGTACGCATCAAGGGCGTTGGCGGGCATGCCGCGCGGCCCCATCTCGCCGTGGACGCCGTCGCCGTGGCCGTGCAGGTCTATCAGTCGCTGCAATACCTGGTCAGCCGGGAAAACAACCCCTTGCACCCGTTCGTCATCACGGTGGGGGCGTTGCAGGCGGGCACGGCGGCCAATGTCATTCCCGGCGAGGCGACCCTGCTCGGCTCTGTGCGCTCCCTGGATGCCGCGGTACGGGAGGCCCTGCCGGAGCGGCTGGAACGGGTGGTGTCCGGAGTGTGCCACGCGGCGCGGGCCGAGTACTCGTTCGAGTTTACGCAGGGCTACCCGTCCCTGGTGAACGACGAGCCTTTTACGGAGCGGGCCATGGCCAGCGTGCGGGCCCTGCTGGGTGGGGAGGCCGCCTTCCTGCTGCCCGCGCCGGAGATGGGCGGGGAGGACTTCGCCTTCTTCGCACAGCAAGTGCCCGCGACGATGTTCCGGCTGGGCGTGGGCAACGAGACCCGGGGCATCGTGCACCCGGTGCACTCAGCACGCTTCGACCTCGACGAGGACGCCCTGCCGCTGGGCGCGGCGGCCCTGGCGCGCATCGCCATGGATTACGTCAATGGCGCCGATTAGCCGTGTACGGTCCCTCGCGCGGCGCACACATCCGGGGCCGTTCTCCCGCATCGCACGGGCGCGCAAATCCGCCCCCAAATTTCCGGTCGCGTATCCTCCCCCCGCGGAGGTATGCTGCCAGAGGGGGGTCTCTCGGTGAAGGTTGAAGATCGTTCATATGCGCGGCGCTTTCGCCGAGGAGCGCCCCTGACCGGAGCATTTCCGCCGCACTCGTCAACGACAGGTCATTATGTTGTACGCGAACGTGCTGGAAGCGGTGGGCAATACCCCACTGGTGCGCCTCAACCGCATCAACCGCGGGTTGCAGCCGCTCATGGCCGTCAAGCTGGAGTTCAGCAACCCCGGCGGCTCGGTCAAGGACCGCATCGCGCTGGAGATGATCGAGGATGCGGAACGCAAAGGGCTGCTCAAGCCGGGCGGCACCATCATCGAGGGCACATCGGGCAACACCGGCATGGGCCTGGCCATGGTGGCGGCCGTGAAGGGCTACAACTGCATCTTCACCATGCCCGACAAGATGAGTCAGGAGAAGATCGACGCCTTGCGCGGTCTGGGCGCGGAGGTGATCGTGACGCCAACGGCCGTGCCGCACGACGACCCGCGCAGCTAG
>JACZVE010000404.1 GCA_022572825.1 SAR324 cluster bacterium | reverse complement strand
TACGGCATCAAGTTCAATATCCTGCGTTCCCTGGCCGCGCGGGGCGTGGAGGTGGAGGTGGTGCCCTACGATTACCCGGCCCGCGAGGTGCTGGATAGACGACCCGACGGTGTGTTTCTCTCCAACGGGCCAGGCGATCCGGAGCCCGTCACGGCGGCCATCGCCAATATCAAGATGCTGCTGGGCAAAGTGCCCATATTTGGGATCTGTTTGGGCCACCAGATATTAGGATTGGCCTTGGGCGGCGAGAGTTACAAGCTGAAATTCGGCCACCACGGCGCCAACCACCCGGTGGTGCACCTGGACAGCGGCCGGATCGAGATTACCAGCCAGAACCACGGCTTTGCGCTTCGCGAAGATCGCCTTCCTTCCACTGTGCGCGTTTCCCACCGCAGCCTGAATGATCACACCGTCGAAGGGATCGAATCCCTGGTATATCCCGCCTACTCGGTGCAGTATCATCCGGAGGCCAGCCCTGGCCCCCACGACTCGGGCTATCTGTTTGACCAGTTTCTGACGCAGATGGAGCGCAGAGAGAAGGATAGCGCCTGACCGACCCGCGCCGAGCCTCCGCGAGGCTCGGCAGGAGACGTTCTGTCCTTCGCCGTCGCCTGTCTATGCGGGTTCAGGACAGGGCGACCTCGCCAAGCTCGTCCAAATCGAGGATGATGGTTTTCCGCTGCTTGGTGGAAATGAGCCCGCGCTGGCGAAATTCCATGAAGGCGTAGCTGACCGTTTCCCGTGTCGTGGCGATGAGATTACCGATTTCCTGATGGGTGATGGGATAATTGATCAGCGTGCCTCCCTGAGTTTCCTCCCCATGCTCATGGGCCAGCTTGAGAAGTACTTGCGCTACCTTCCCCGTCGCACTTTTGAAGAGCAGGGACTCCAGCCGATTTTCCATCCGGGCCTGGCGCACGCTCATCACGCGCGTCAGCCACATGCCAAAGTGGGCATTGTCTTCGATCAGCGCAAACAGCGTTTCACGCTCCATCATATGAATCACGGACTCGGTTCGCGTCAGGGCTTGAGATTCCCGCGGCCGGCCGAGCAGGATCTCCATCTCGCCGAATATTCCGCCGGCGCCCAGATGATCCAGGGTCAGCTCGCGGCCATCGGAGGTGTAACGGGAAATTTTGACTTCGCCGTGACCGACCATATAGATATGGGTGGCGCTGTCACCGGGAGAATAAATGAGCGAATGGCGCCGGTATTGGCGCATCGTGCCGTGCTCGCGAAAGAGATTCTCACCGGAACCGCTGAATAAGGGAATCGGGCGGGACTTGACAGAGAGTTGTTCCATAGCTTCCCTTCCTGCGTATGTTCGTTGTGACGCCGAGTCCGCATGCCAGCAGCCAGTCCGCTCCTCTCGGGCTCGACCCGCCATACAAGTTTCGCGTTTGCTACCCTACTAGTCGCGCTGCCGTAGGAAATGTTACAAACCCGGTAACCGTAAAACCGGTTACACCCTCGAATAGGGTCCCTGCTACAGTGGGCGAGGCTGTCATATCGCGTGACAGGCGCCGCAACCTTGAATGAGCGGTCAATCTTCAGACAATTTCATTGAGCGGCTGCGTGCGCGGGAGCACGAGGCGTTCAACAGGCTAGTGATGGATTGTCACACTTCCGTCTACCGTTTGGCGTATCGCTTGCTTCGCAATGCAGATGACGCGCAGGACGTCGCCCAGGAATCATTTTTGGCCGCCTACGAGGGGATCGGGGGATTTCAACAACGGGCCAGCATCAAAACGTGGTTGCTGTCCATCACCTACCGCAAGGCGGTTGACCGCGTGAGGAAACGGGCCGAGGAAAGCCATATTGGGTCCGACGCGCTGGACGACGCGGGACTGTGGAAAATTGCGCAAAGTGTAGAGAGCTTTACGGACTGGGGCGTAAATCCGGAGCAATCTTTTAGCAATAATCAGATTAAGGACCATTTGCAGGCGGCGCTGAACAAGCTTCCTGCGCAGTCGAAAGCGGTGTTCGAACTGCGTGACCTGCAAGGCTTTAGCTCAAAGGAAACTTCCGATATTCTCGGCATCAACGAAGGCGCGGTGCGGGTTCGCCTCCACCGGGTACGGCAATTTTTGATGAGCGAATTGCAAACTCTGTTTGGGGGTAAAGGAAGACCGCGATGATGAAGCTATTGATGGGAACCCACACGGAGATTCGGGAGTTCCTGATCGATTACGTGGAAAATGCGCTGCCGGCGCTCAGGAAAATTCAGTTCCGGATGCACCTGCTGGCCTGCACGGACTGCAGCGCCTACCTCCGCAAGTACAATACCAGCGTCAAGCTATCCCAGAATTATCTGCAGGATCCTCCGCCGGAGGAATTGGTCAATCTGACCTTGAAATTCCTCGAGGAGCGGATGGCCGCGAAAGAAAGGGAGGCGGATCCCTATCCGTGTCATTGATGCCGCCATTCAATCCGGGCGACGCCGCCCGCGCCCTCGCTTGAACCCAGCCCTCGGAGCGGATCGCTCAACCCACGGCTATCACCGCTCATTTCACGCTCGCTCGTTACGGCCCACCTTCTCCATGGCCGCCCCTGCGTCCATCCCTGGCGCATAGCCGCGGGTCCCCGCGCCGCCGGCCGCGCGTACCCCTGCGCGCCATGGCACGGCGCCGTCCGCCACAGCCTATCGCCGGGCCGCTTGGGGTGCATCAGCAGCGCGCCTCGTCAATCCGCGCCATGAAAACTATGGCATGAAGCGCCGGCGCCCCGGTGCGGCGTGGGCATCGCTGGCGCTGCCCCTGGGAGGGGCGATGGGTGGGGCGGGTTCAACCTTCCGTTAGCCGCTCGGCCTGATCGGCCGCAAGCAGCGCCTCGATGAGCTCGTCGAGCTCACCTGTCATGATCTGCTCGAGCTTGTACAGGGTGAGACCGATGCGATGGTCCGTGACGCGGCCCTGGGGGAAGTTATAGGTGCGGATGCGCTCCGAACGGTCGCCGCTGCCGACCTGATTCTTGCGGTCGGCCGCGCGCTCGCGGT
>JACZVE010000403.1:2050-3006 GCA_022572825.1 SAR324 cluster bacterium | reverse complement strand
GGGTTTGCCCGGCGAACGAAGGAGGGAATCACCTTGGCCAGCTCGCAGTGCATAGCGCCGCCCAGCTCGGCCAGCTCGGCCAGCTCGGCCAGGCGCAGGCGGATCAGCAGGCTCTCGAAGAAGCGGCCGTTGCCGAAGATGCCCATGTTGGTCAGGGCCGCCGCCGGCAGCAGCCCCCGCAGGCCATCAAAGACCCGAGCGCGCACGGTACGCCGCCACGCGCCCTCGCCGATGTCCGGCGGCCGTTGCGAGACGGCTTCCACGTGAGCGGTAAGCGGCGGGATCAGCTCGCGGTAGGTCTGGAACAGGGCGCGGCAGGTGGCCAGATAGCGCTCGCCGTGGGGCGAGGCCATCAGGGTGGGCTCCTTGTAGAAGCGGAAGTCCCCGTCCACCTCGTCGGCGAAGTACACGTAGCGCGTGGACTTTTCCAGCGGCGAGCCGCCGATGCGGGCATCCTCCAGCACCACGGTGGCGATCATGGACACGTTTTCGATGGCCAGATGCGCCCCGCCCAGCTCGCCGATGGAGTCGTCGCCATAGCCGTCCAGAATGCGACTATAAAAATCCTGCGCCCGCGCCACGGCCAGATGCGCCTCGTGGGCCGCTTCCTCGGCCCTTCCCGCGCTTTCGCCTAGCTGCCCGCCAATGGCGGCGAACTCCGCGGCCGGATCGTCGATGAACTCCTTGAGCAGCAGCTCGCGCAGACCGAGGGTCGAACGGGAGTAGCGGGAGAACAGCGCACCCTTGATCACCTCCGGCAGGTTGGTCAGGGCAAAGACCGGGCCTTCCGTGTTGGTGACATAGCGGGCCAGGACGGCCCGCTCCCGGCGCGAAAGGCGGGACGGGCGCTGCACGCTGGATTGAGCCATGGCGGGCAAAGGCTGTCTATAGGCCGGGGATTATGCTAGCACTTAGAAGCGCTGTGATTTATCCGAAGAAAAGCAAATGCGGGGGAA
>JACZVE010000403.1:0-2040 GCA_022572825.1 SAR324 cluster bacterium | reverse complement strand
TCTCAATTCTTCTCAAGCACATGATATTAAAGGCTAATATGCTCCGGGTACAGGGAACTTACTCCCTGCCGGGATTGTTAAGGGCAGAGCCCTTAACCCGCCGGAGGCATTACATCACAGCGCTTTTAGTACTGAACACCATAACGAAAGCCGGGGCCAAGGTCATGCGCGCTGGCCAAGCCTGCGACTCGGCGCGTGGGTTGTGGTCGGTGTCATGCAAATAATGCGTAAGGCACACTGAATCCTGCGGCGACGATGGCGCGCCATCGCCACTACTCCCCGTTGCAGTGATTCCGCTGCATGGCCGGCCCCTTCGCCGTGCTCTCGTCGACGCGGAGCGACCATGAACTATGAGATTATTACCCGGCGCGAGCACGACATCGGCCGGGGCACCGCCCTGTTGGCGTCAGGCGCGGTGATGGTGTTGCTGACATGGCTGCTGCCACTGGTGGCGCCCCTGGCCATTGCTGCCTATGCCATCTACCGGCTGTACCACAAGGAGATAAGCGAAGGGCTGCTCGGTATGGCGCTGGCGGTGGTGCTGTGGTATCTGCGCCACCCGTTGGGCTGGTTGCTCTGGCTGGTGGGAGCGACCATGGTCGCTTTCGGGCTGTTCTTCCTCATCCGGGGGATGCGTTCGTCCTCGGTGGTAGAATGAGTACACCTGCCATGCGCCACTATCCGATCCGCATCGCGGGCCGCACGCCCGTTCGTACCAGCGCCGCATGTGTGCTGGCGCTCGGTTTCGTATTGGGCGCTTTGATCACTACCAGTGGCAAGACCCACGCCGATACCCAGGCCGTGCGGCTGGACGACTTCGACCGCACCTACGGGCCGGGTGAAGAATACGGCAAGTGGGAACTCCAGAAGATCGCTCCATTCTTCGGCAGCGGCGAGGAGCAATTTTTTCAGTTTGTTCACAAAGGTGACGACGAGCACTACATTCATCTGCGCAGCGGAGACAACAACTCGTTCTCACTGGGCGTCGAGCAGGACTTCCGCCTGGAAGATTGGCCGATTCTGGCGTGGGAATGGAAGGTGACGCGCCTCCCCGATGGGGGGGATGTGCGGGTCAAGGCGCGGGATGATCAGGCAGGAGCGATGTGTGTGATCGTCGATCCCGGCCTGGTCGGCTTTGACTCGCTCTGCTACATCTGGGAAAACAGCGGCCCCAAGGACGAACCCATCACCAGCACCAAGCGCGATGACTCGCGCTATTTGATTCTGCGCACCGCCAAAGAGGACGGCAGCGGCAAGTGGTATTCGGAGCGCCGCAATATCCTGGAGGACTATACGCGCGTCTTCGGCAAAGCCCCGCAGGAAAAGGCCATCATCGGCATTCAGATCGATTCGGACTCCACGGAAAGCTCCGCGGAGGCGTATTACCGCAATATCTACCGCCGCAAGTCCTAGAAGTGCTGTAATTCAAAGCCTCCGGCGGGTCAGGGGCGCACTGCTTGCGAGTCGCACGGTGCTTCCCCTGAGAACCGCTTGCGAGCCGCGCGTTTCTCCCCAAAAAGGTCTATATAAACAACTTGCTACGCATTACGATTAAAAAGCCTAACCTCCGCATCCGGGGGGCGCGGGGAGGCGGAAACGCTTCGACTCTCGCGTTTCTTCCCCCGCATTTGCTTTTTTGCATAAATCACTGGCTTGTAGTCATTTGAAGGAGAAGTTGGTTTCAAAATTACGGCACCGCCGGTGACTACAGATCCACCAGCTGCCGAGCCTGATTATTCCGCGAGCATGACGTATTGAAAGGTCGCAGGCGGCGTGCGCTTCCACCTCACACCCCTTCCGCATCGCGTGCCAATGGCGCAGCTGCTCTCCCGCTCCCGCGGGAAAGGAGACGCCGCCGATGGCAGTCTCGCGGCATACGCGAGCCAGTTCGCCCCTCTCCTGTCGTAAAGACACCGCGGAGAGGGGCCGCCTGACCACTAAAAGCGGACCGAAAGCCTCGCGGATACAGCCGGTCTGGCGACCGCTTTTAGTGGTCAGGCGGGGTGCGGTATCAGCGAGACCAGCAACACCAATCGCATC
>JACZVE010000055.1 GCA_022572825.1 SAR324 cluster bacterium | reverse complement strand
GACCCGCACGCCGATGGGGGCCCGCCTGCTGCGGCGCTGGCTGGCCCAACCCTTGCTGGATGGCGCGGCCATCGAAGCCCGCCTGGCGGCCGTGGCGGAGCTGGCCGAAAACCAGGTGAGCCGTGACGCGTTGCGCGAAGTGTTCGCGCGGATTCGGGATATGGAGCGCATCATCGGCCGCGTCAACCTATCCCAGGCCGGAATCGCGGATGTGCTGGCGCTGCGCGAGGCGCTGGGTGGCGTCCAGTTTTTGCCGCCCCTGCTGGGCGAGCTGGGCGCACAACTGCTGCGGGACCTGGCCCAGGGGCTGGACCCGATGGAGGACATCTACAGCTATCTGCGCGAGCGCTTCTTCGAAGAACCCTCCCTCAAGCTCGGCGAGGGCGGCTACATCGGCGAGGGCGTCATCGCAGAGCTGGACGCACTTCGCAAGCTGGCGCGCAACAGCAAGCAGGTCATCTCCGCGCTGGAGGCGCGGGAGCGCGAGAAAACGGGCATTGCCTCCCTGAAGGTGCGCTACAACCGCGTGTTCGGCTACTACCTGGAAATTTCCAAGGTGCACCAGCAGAAAGTGCCGCAGCACTACGTGCGCAAGCAGACCCTGATCAACGCCGAGCGCTACACCCTGCCCGAGTTGGAGGAGTTGGAGGAAAAAATCCTGGGCGCCGAGGAGCGCATTGCAGAGCTGGAATACGCGGAGTTCCAGCAGGTGCGCACCATCCTGCGCGGCTATGTGCGGCGGATGCAGTCGACCGCGGCCAGGATCGCCGCATTGGATGTGCTGGTCGCGCTGGCCGAAGCCGCTCACCGCTACGCCTACGTGCGGCCGCAACTGGTGGGGCCGGAGCAGCCGCGCCGCCTGTCCATCCGGGGCGGCCGGCATCCGGTGATCGAACGGATCGCCTTCGACGAGCGTTTCATCCCCAACGACGTGGAGATGAGCGCTGACGCCGCGCAGATCCTCCTCATCACCGGCCCCAACATGGCCGGCAAGTCCACAGTGATGCGCCAGGTCGCCCTCATCCAGCTCATGGCGCAGGCCGGCGCCTTTGTGCCGGCCGAGGCGGCCGAGCTGCCCCTGATCGACCGCATCTTCACGCGCGTGGGGGCGACGGACAGCCTGAGCCGGGGCCAAAGCACCTTCATGATGGAAATGAACGAGGCGGCGAACATTCTCAACAATGCCACCCCACGCAGCCTGATTGTGCTGGACGAGATCGGCCGGGGAACCAGTACCTATGACGGCATCAGCATTGCATGGGCGATGGTGGAGCATCTTCACCGGCTCGGTGCGCTCACCCTCTTCGCCACGCACTATCACGAGCTGACCCAACTGGCTCGCGAGCTGCCCCGCCTGATCAATTTCAACATGTCCATTCAGGAAGACGGAGAACGGCTGGTGTTCACGCGCAAGCTCAATCCGGGCGAGACCGACAAGAGCTACGGGATTCAGGTTGCGCGCCTGGCCGGACTCCCGGCCGCCGTGCTGAAGCGAGCCCGTGAAGTGATGGATACCCTGGTGGCCGAGGGCAATGGCAGCCCCGTGCTGGTCGCGCCGGCTGGGGCGAGCGCCTCCCGCGCCAGCACGGAGCGGGCGGCGCGCGCGCGGCAGCAGCTCTCCTTCCTGGCCGATGCCCACCCCATGCTGGAGCAGATCCGCAGCCTGGATTTGAATGAATTGACTCCGCGCGAGGCGCTCAGCTTTCTCTATGCGGCGCAGTCCAAGCTGGAAAAGGGGGAGCAGTGAGGGTCGGCGCTGTCTTCGGGCTGCTCACGGTGACCCTGGGACTTGCCCTGCCGGCGGGCTTGCTGCCGGCGGCGGACTTCGAGGCGCGCTACCGGGAGGCGGCGGCCTCCTTTCACAGCCTGCGCGCCGAGGGCGGCGCACAGCCCGCGCAGTGGCGGGCGTTGGCGGAAAGCTTTCGCGGCATTCAAAGCAGCGGTCCCGGCAGCCGCCGAGGCGCCGATGCCCTTTACAGCGCGGCGCTGTCGCAGCGGGAAGCCTACCGGGTGAGCGGAGAATGGCGCGACCTGAGCGGAGCAGTGGCCGGTTTCCGGTCCTTCGTCAACCACTATCCGCAGGACCGGCTGGCGGACGACAGCCTGATGCACCTGGCCGATCTGGTCGCCACGGGCTACGACGATCTCTCCGGGGCGCAGCAGACCTACCGGCAGGTGCTCACGGCCTATCCTGAGGGCGATCAGGTTCCAGCAGCCAAGAAGCGATTAGCGGCCCTCACGGCTGCCATTGCAGCCAAATCGGAAAACCGTCCGGCCGCTGCGGCATCCACCTTCGCGCCGACCGCGACGGGAGCATCCGGCCCGTCCGCCGCGCGAGCTTCTCCCGCGACCGTTGGGGGCATTCGGCCGGGGGGCGCCAACGGTGGGCGGCTGAAGCGCGTGCAGTACTGGTCAGCCTTGCAATGGACGCGCATCATCTTCACCACCGATCCTTTTGTACCCTACCGCTTCGACCGCCTCACGGCCAGTGGTGACCGGCCGAATCGGCTGTACTTCGACCTGTTGGGCGCCCAAAGCGCACCGGAAGTGCCTGCCCTGATCAACGTGGATGACGCGCTGCTGACGCGAATTCGCGTCGACCGCTTCAACGCGGACACGACGCGGGTCGTGCTGGACTTGAAAGAGATCGCTGGCTTTGAGGTCAAGGATTTTCTGCTCCCCAATGAGCGGAAGATCGTCGTTGATTTGCTTCCGCCCAAGGAACTGCTGGCCGCCGGCGTGCGCAAATCTGCGCCGGCCCGGGCGCGTTCACCGCGACGGTCCGCTCCCGCGGCCGATGGGCAGTTGCCCCAACTGACGCTGCAGAGCTCGCTGGGGCTCAAGGTGAAAAAGGTGATGATCGATCCGGGGCATGGCGGCCGCGATCCCGGCGCGGTGGCCTTCGGTCTGCAGGAGAAGAACGTTGTCCTGAAGATCGCCGGGCACTTGCGCGCGCTGCTGAAAAAAAAGCATCGCAAGTTGCAGGTGGGGATGACGCGCGAGAGCGATCGATTCATCTCCTTGCAGAATCGTCCGCTGTTGGCCAAACAGTTCGGAGCCGACCTGTTTGTCTCCATTCATCTGAACGCCAATCCCTTCCAACGCTTTCACGGGGTGGAAACCTACTTCCTCAACCTCACCCGCGATGCCTCCGCGCTGCGGGTCGCGGCGCGGGAGAATGCGACGACGGAAAAGCGGGTCAGCGATCTCAACGCGATTCTGGTGGACCTGCTGCGCGATACCACCATCGTGGAGTCCAGTGCACTGGCCAGGACCCTCCACGCTTCCCTGTTGGAAACATTGCAGTCCGGGCATCGCAATGTCCGCAATCTGGGTGTGAAACAGGCCCCGTTTCTGGTATTGATGGGTGCGGAGATGCCCGGTGTGTTGGTCGAGGCCGGATTCGTCACCAACCGCAGGGAGAACAAGCGACTGCGGGACACCGCCTACCTGGACAAGATCGCCGAAGGCATCTATGAGGGCCTCCGCCGCTATATCGAGCAGCAAAATCCCGTTGCCGCTCACCCCTCGACGGCCTCCCTCGCGCTCAACGCCAGGTTCTGATCGCCACCGCGCCCTGATCTGCGGCGGCGCCTCCCATCGCAGCATCTGGAGCGCCGCCCGCTTGCGGCCGCTGATGCTGGGATTGGCGCTCGTGCTGTGCGGGTGCGCCACCGGTACGACCTATCGTTCCGTGGACGCGGACCAGTTGCACGGGCGCAGCGTCCTGCTGCTCCCGCCTGCACGGCTCCCGCCGACGGAAAAGGTCCTGCACGACGACATCGCCGCACGGATCGACGAGGCCATCGCACGCTCGCCGCAGATCGGCGCGGTGATGACGCGGAAAGATGTGTCGCAGCGCAGCGATCTGTCCATCGCTATCCGAGGCGACTACGAACAGTTCTCCAATACCCTGTCGCTGACCGGCATGGCCGATCCCGGCATCTCTTATCGGCTGAACCGCGACCTGGGTGTGGAGCTGCTGTCCATGGCACAGATTGCCTATCTGCCCTGCGCGATTTGCGAGGAGGGCGACCAGCTTTGGCTGGTGGGCCAGATCATCGAGGCGCAGACGGGCCGCCTCCTGTTCCGGGCGCACCTGCGCATCACGGTTTCCGGCGGTGATCCGGCCCTGCTGGCGCGGGAGGGAGCGCAGTTGGCCGACGATTATATGGAATCGCTGGAAGACGCCTTCCGGCTCAAGTGGCACCGTTTGCGATTCGCCCATCTGAAGCCGACTCCCCAATCCTGACCTGAAAAGCCGTCCCTGCGGGTGAAGGGGGCGATGGCCACCCGTGAGCGGCCCGGTGCGAGGCGCGCTCCGTGCCTGGCCGACGGCCGCAAGGCTCCAGCGCACCCATTGGCGATACGGGAGTCCAGCGGCCACGCGCGCGGACCTTGCCACGCCATGAGGCGGGCCGTCCGCGCCCGTGCGGGTTGTCGATGTACCGGTGCGATGGAGGCCAGACGCAGGGTCCGGCCGCCATCAATTGCCGGTAACGAATGCGTCCTTGAAGCGGGGGTCCTCGTCGCGCAGCTTGGCCAGGGCCGCCTGCGCGGCGCGGCGGGTGGGGTAGCGTCCGGTCATCACGGATTTTAGCTTGTAGGGGATGGTCTTCAGGCGCGTCACGAAGCCGACGTCACCGAAGAACTGCTCGTTGAGGGCATCTTTGATCACGTTGGTGCGGGCCAGGTCGGCGAAGGTGCCCATGGAAATCTTGTAGCCGCCCTTCTCCCGGAAGATGTAGGCGTGGCCTTCCAGGGGGTGATTCTTATTGATGCGGTCGGCCAGTTCCTGGGCCTGTTCGCGATCCCCATAGGTGGACACCGAATAGATCTCCAGCGACTCGTTGTTGGAGCGCTTTTCCCGCACCAGAACGCTGCGCTGGCTCGCCTGCAAATAGGAGCGGTAGCCGTCCAGGCAGGAAGGGAAAAAGCAGGTCGCGACCTGAATGCTCCAGCGGCCCCGCTCCGGCGGCGGTTTGGCGGGCCGCACGACCGGCGCGGGTCGCGGTTTGGGCGGCGGCGCCACTGCCGGGGCCGGCGTGGGTGGCCGTGGGGCAGGCTCGGGGAGCGGGGCAGGTTGCAGCCTTTCCTCGAGCAGGGATATCAGCTTGTCCTTCTCTTCCTCCATGACCTGCCAGGGCAGGGGGAAATCCGGGAAAAAGAACAGGTACAGGTAGTAGCCTCCACCCAGCAATATCCCTAGCACGATGAGCCAGCGCAGCAGCCGGCCGAAAAAGCCCCGTTTTTTCTTTTCCTTGGGCCTGGGCTCGGGCGCGGCGCGCTCCACCGCGGCCGCGGCAGCCGGCACTGCGGCCGCCGCAGCGACTTCCGCGGCTGCGGGTGCTTCCTCATCCTCCTGAAGCACCTCCAGATCGTCGATGGTGGACAAATCTTCGAAAAACGAGTCCAGCTCTGAGTCCGCGGGCCCCGCTTCGGGGGCGGCTTCTCCGGCATCTGCGCCTTCACTGAGCAGATCGTCCAGACCGCCGCCGAAATCCGCGTCGGCGCCGCCCTCGCCTTCGCCCAGAACGTTTTCGAAATCCTCGAATCCTTCGAGCTTTTCTTCAGCCATCGTGCCTGTGGGGATGTGAACGGGTCTGGTGCGCCTGGTAAAATGCTGCGCCGCCGATCCTGTGCCGTTGAATCTGTGCCGTTGAAACTACGCCATTAAATCTACGCCGTTGAAACTACGCCCGCCTCAATTTATGCACAAAAAGGACCGCCTGTGAACGCCTGTTGCCGCGCTTCCGGTAGCTCCCGCCGAATCTCCCTGCAATCGACTGTTATCATGGACGATATGCAAGCGGCAGGCCCCGCGCCGGGCAAGGCCTGGAGCGAAGGCCGCCTGTGTGCTGCCCCGAGCCGCCGGAGGCCCCAGCTAAGGGGTGCGCACCGAAGGGGGTCAGGGTTGGGACGGCGGCCGCTCCGTTGCCCAGAGCACGGCTGAGAGAATCAGCGCGCCGCCCAGCAGCGTCCGCGCCGCGGGCGCTTCATCCAGCAGCAGCCAAGCCAGCGCGATCCCATAGACCGGCTCCAGGGCGCTCGTGATGCTGGCCATCCGGGCCTTGATGACCGTCATGGCCTGGATAAACAACGTGTGTGCGAGCGCGGTGCAGAAGATGCCGAGCACGGCCAGCAGCGCCAGCTCGCCCGCGCCGAGGGGCTGCCAGGCCCAGGGCAGCAGCGGCGCCAGCACGATGAGCGCCGCGGCATCCTGGTAGAAGGCCACCTGGATGCTGGAAAGACGCCGTACCAACCGCCGATTGAGCAGGGACAGCACGGCGAAGCTGAGGCCCGCCAGCACACCCCAGCCGACACCGCGGGCGAGAGCATCGCCTGCTTCCCAGCGGGGAACGATCAGCGCCACGCCGGCGACCGTCAGCGCGGCGCAGAGCAGCGCGCGGTAGGAAAGCGGCTCCCGGAACGAGAGGGGTTCCAGCATCACCACGAACACCGGTGCTGTCGAATAGGCCAGCAGACCCACCGCGACCGTGGAAAGCTGGATCGACTGAAAGAATGCAACCCAGTGAAAGGCCAATAGGGCGCCGCACGCCAGCAGCCACCAGCGCTCGCCCCGCGCCGGCCGCGGGCCCTGCCGCGGACGGAACCAAAACAGGACGGCGAAAGCGCAGGTGGCCACAATGACGCGGCCGAAGACGATCAGGATGGGAGGGGCCGTGATCCACTTGCCGAACAGGCCCGCCAGCCCGAATAGCAATACAGCGGTATGCAGTGCGGACAGCCCTGACCAATATCCGTAAGTGAGGCGCGACGCGGGGTGCCGACGGGCAGCCACCTTAATCCACAATCAAAATAAATGAGAAACCTCGTTGGCCCTGAGTTTTCAGGCAGATAGGATAGGTTTGTTGGACGAGACCTATCACCAACGAGGTGAAGCCATGATTGCACAGGGAGTGCTTGGGTTCCAGTATGAAGGAGAGGAAAGAGCTGGGGGGATGACGGCCCTGGCGGGGTTGCCGGTCTACCTGGACTTGTTCGCGGCAATGGGGCTAAGCCGGTCGATCGGAAGGCATGTGCGGGTTCGCCCGACACAGGGCTGGACAGACGCCCAGGTCGTCTCCGCCCTGGTGCTGCTCAACTTGGCCGGCGGCGACTGCGTGGACGATCTGGCCATCTTGGAGGCGGACGATGGGTTTGCGGTGGTGCTGCGCCGGGTGGCCCTGCGGGGGCTCCGTGGCCCCGAGCGAAAGGCGCTCGCGCGCCGGTGGCGCAAGCAACGCAAGCGGGCGGTACCCTCGCCCTCGGCGGCGTTCCGTTACCTCGAGGCGTTTCACGACGAGGGAGAGGAACAGAGGCGCGAGCGGGGCAAGGCGTTCGTCCCGTCCGCAGGCGAACACTTGCTGGGGTTGCGGCGCGTGAATGCCGAGGCGGTGGCCTTCATGCAGAGCCACGCACCCAAGCGGGTCGCCACCCTGGACATCGACGCCACCCTGGTGGAGACCCACAAGTCGAAGGCGCTCTATTGTTACAAGAAGTTCAAGGCCTACCAGCCGCAAAACGTCTATTGGGCCGAGCAGGGGCTCGTCGTGCACTCGGAGTTCCGCGACGGCAACGTGCCGGCCGAGTATCGCCAACTGCCTCTTCTGCAAGAGGCCCTCGCTTCGCTGCCGCCGGGCGTGAGGAAGGTCTACCTGCGCGAGGACAGCGCCGGCTACCAGCAGGAATTGCTCAAATTCTGCGCTGAAGGAAAGAGCGGGCGTTTCGGGGTGATCGAGTTCGCCGTTGCCGCCGAGGTCACCGCCGCGTTCAAGGCGGCGGTGGCCGAATTGGCCGCGAAGGATTGGCACCCGCTCCCGCGGGACGTGAACGGCGAGCGGCTCGATACCGGCCAGCAGTGGGCGGAGGTCTGCTACGTGCCTAACTGGGTCGGCCACAGCAAGAACGGCCCGGCCTACCGCTTTCTCGCCATCCGCGAGCCGCTGGCCCAACTGGAATTGCCCGGCGTGGAAGAGCAAGCGTGTCTACCCTTTCCCACCATGGACTTCGGTGATAAGCAGCGCTACAAGCTGTTCGGCCTGGTCACCAACCGCGATCTGCCGGGCGAAGAGCTGATCCGGTGGCATCGCGAGCGCTGCGGCAAAGCGGAGGAGGCTCACGCGGTGATGAAGGAGGATCTGGCCGGGGGACAGCTCCCTTCGTGGAACTTCGGGGCGAACGCCGCCTGGTGGGCCATCATGATCCTGAGCTTCAATCTGCACTCGGCCATGAAACGCCTTGTGCTGGGCGGGGACTGGAAAACCAAGCGCCTGAAAGCGATCCGTTTCGCACTGATCCACCTGCCGGGCCGCGTGATCCACCATGCCCGCGGACTGCTGATCCGCCTTCCGGGGAACCATCCCTCTTTCGACGTGCTGCTCGACGCCCGCCGAACCATCCTCGCCCTGGCGCAGGCGCCTCCCGCCTGAGCGATGACCACACCGAAAACAAAGCGCATCCATGAAACCTCGCCCCGGGGTTGGGATGGAAGTGCGCCCTCGGTCGGACTTTTTGCCGCGGCAAAAGGCACCTCGACGATAAAAATACCCCGAAACGCATCCTTCCCGGACCTCCTGAACCAGATACACCCCCAACGCGGCCGTTTCATCCTCCCTTCCCACACCTTCCAGAAGCTTGACGGTGGATTTGGGAGGGCCGGCTTCCTTGCCCGCATGCGGCCTTCATGCTACACAGGTGCGTTTCGCACGGTTTCGGCGTGCGTTGTCGCGCAGCTCACAGCGCTCACTCAGCCAGGCAGGTAAACTTCAGGCCATGATCGACAAGCGATTTGAGGGTACGGATCAATACATCGCCACCAAGGATCTGCAGGTGGCGGTCAACGCGGCCATCGTCCTGGAGCGTCCCCTGCTGGTGAAGGGCGAGCCCGGTACGGGAAAGACCATGCTCGCCCATGAGGTGGCAAAGGCGCTGGAGCTGAACCTCATCACCTGGCACATCAAGTCCACCTCCACCGCGCAGCAGGGCCTGTACGAATACGACGCGGTGTCCAGGCTACGGGACAGCCAGCTAGGCGACGACCGCGTGCGCGACATCGGCAACTACATCATTCCGGGCAAGCTGTGGGAGGCGTTTACCGCGGACGCGCCCACGGTGACGCTGATCGACGAGGTCGACAAGGCGGACATCGAGTTCCCCAACGATCTGCTGCTGGAACTGGACCGCATGGAGTTCTACGTCTACGAGACCAAGGAGACGGTGCGCGCCAGGCAGCGGCCCATCATCATCATCACCAGCAATAACGAGAAGGATCTGCCGGACGCCTTCCTGCGGCGCTGCTTCTTCCATTACATCCGCTTTCCGGACAAGGAGACCATGAAGCGGATCGTGCAGGTGCATCACCCGGATTTGCACGAGAGCCTGCTCAAGGAAGCGCTGGAGGTCTTCTTCCAGTTTCGCGAGGTACAGGGGCTGAAGAAGAAGCCCTCGACCAGCGAGCTCATCGATTGGATCAAGCTGCTGATGGTGGAAAACATCCCCGCCGACTACCTGGCCAATTTGGACCTGTCCAAGGAACTGCCACCGATGTATGGCGCCATGCTGAAAAACGAGCAGGACGTCCATGCCTTCGAGCGGCTGCGCTTCATGCAGCGCCGCATGTAGGCAAGCGGGTTGCCGTCCATCGGGTTATCGCCCATCGGGAGCATTGCACCCATGTTCGTCGATTTCTTCTACCTGCTGCGCGAAGCCGGGGTGCCGGTGTCGACCAAGGAGTTTCTGGGCTTCCTTGCGGCCATGCAGGCGCGCGTGATCGAGCCGGACGTGGACCAGTTCTACTACCTGGCGCGCTCCACCCTGGTCAAGGACGAGCGCTTCTTCGATCCGTTCGACAAGGCCTTCGCCCATTTTTTCCGCGGCGCGGAGAAGTTCATCGCCCTGACCGCCCTGGACATACCCGAGGAGTGGCTGAAGGCCAACCTGGAGCGAATGTTTACCCCGGAAGAGCTGGAGGAGATCCAGGCCCTGGGCGGCTGGGAGGAGATACTGCGCACCTTCCGGGAGCGGCTCGCCGAACAGGAGGGCGAGCATCACGGCGGCGACAAGTGGATCGGCACCGGCGGCAGGAGCCCGTACGGCAGCGGCGGCTATAACCCGGAGGGCATCCGCATCGGGGAGACCGGCCAACGCCGGGGCCGGGCCGTCAAGGTGTGGGAGCAGCGACACTACCAGAGCCTGGCCGGCAACGTCACCCTGAACACCCGCAACATCAAGATGGCGCTCAGGCGGCTGCGCACCTTCACCCGCGAGGGCGTACCCGACGAGCTGGACATCGACCGCACCATCAAGGAGACCGCGCGCCGCGGCGTGATGGTCGACGTGGAAATGCGCCCGGCACGCCGCAACAACGTCAAGGTGCTTTTGTTCTTCGATATCGGGGGCTCCATGACCCCCCACGTCAAGCACTGCGAGCAGCTATTCTCCTCGGCCCGCGGCGAGTTCAAGCACCTGGAAACGTTCTACTTCCACAACTGCATCTACGAGCAGGTGTGGAAAGACGAACACCGCTGGGAGGGCAAGACCAAGACCTTCGAAATCCTCCACAAGTTCAACCGGGACTACCGGGTGATCATCGTGGGAGACGCCGCCATGAGCCCCTACGAGCTGTTGCAGGTGGGGGGCAGCGTGGATCACTTCAACGACGAGCCGGGGCTTGCCTGGCTCACCCGGCTCAGGGAGACCTTTCCCCGTTCGGTATGGCTGAACCCGGAACCGGAGGAGGACTGGCGCTTCACCGAATCCATCCGCCTCATACACGCGCTCTTCGAGGGCCGCATGTACCCCCTGACGCTGGACGGCCTCGGCGCGGCGATGGATGTGCTGCGGCGCAAGAGCGGCCCGCTGCCCGCAACGACCCTCGCCGACTAGCCCGCGTTTCCGCTGCCGTTGCCCGGCGGGTACTGGCGGGAGCGCGAGCGATCTTCCGGCGCGCCCGGCGGCGCGGGCTCGTCCGTCTCCTGCTCCGCCTTCGGATGAGGCAGGCTGAACGCGCACCACAGCGCCACGCCCATCGCCAGGATCAGCAGGGCGACCCGCTCCGTGCCCTCCGTGGCTCCGACGCCCAGCAGCAGGAGCACCAGCAGGGGAATGCCCAGTTTGAGGGAAAGCTTCATCGCGCCTCAGGCATGGGGATGGGAGCGATGGCGCGGCCCATCCAGCGCGCCTGCTCGGCCAGATCGAGCACGGCCCGGGCGCGTGCCTGCGGGTCTCCCGGCGGCGGCTGTGGAGTCGTTCCCCCGCTGACCCGTACGGCGACGAGCGCACATCGATCCACTCCGAACTCCGCCTCGTGGAGAAAGTACACGCCCGGCGATGGGTTCGCAACGGTTTCCCGCGATGGCCGCAGCGGCACCCCCTCGCGCGGCAGGACGGTTGGCGCCGGCTGAGAGCCGCGACAAGCGGCCAACACCGGCACGAGCACGGCCGGCAGTACAGCCGGGGTAAGCCCGGCGGGAGGGTGGGGGCTCACGAG
>JACZVE010000054.1 GCA_022572825.1 SAR324 cluster bacterium | reverse complement strand
CCTCGAATTTCGGCCTCGTCGCGGATGCCGCCCAGTCTCATCCGCGCGAAATTACGGCCTAGCGCGCGAGCGATCGACTTTGCAAGAGAGGTCTTGCCCACGCCGGGGGGACCCATGAAACAGAGGATAGGTCCTTTCAACTGGCGTTTGAGTTTGCTGACGGCAAGATACTCGATGATCTGTTCTTTGACCTTCTCCATTGCGTAGTGGTCCTCATCCAGCACCAACTGCGCCTTGTGGAGGTCGAAGTTGTCCTCGGTGCGAACGGACCAGGGCAGGCTGACCAGCCAATCCAGGTAATTGCGTCCCACGTTGGCTTCGGCGGACATAGGAGACATCAGACGCAGCTTTTTCAGCTCCTTCTTGGCCACTTCATCCACCGATTCCGGCATCTTGGCTTCCTTGATCTGCCGCTCGTAATCGTCGAAATCGTCCCGCATGTCGTCCGATTGCCCCAGCTCTTTTTGGACGGCCTTCAGTTGGTCCTGCAAAAATCCCTCGCGATGGGAGGTGCCGATGGATTGGCGCACCTGATCTTTTAGTCTCTTCTCCAGCTTGCGCACCGCGGATTCCTCTTCCATCTCCTGGCAGACCCGCTCCAAACGCTCGCGCGGATCCAGTTGCTCCAGAATGCTCTGCTTGATTTCCCGGCTCGCGTTGAGCAGGGGCGCCAGCTTGTCCGCCAGCTCATCGGGCGGGCTGGCCAGCAGGGCGTCAATATCGATCTCGTCGGGATTTTTCTTGTTCTCCTTTATGTAATAGCGCGCCGGTTCCTTGATCTTCTCGGCCAGCTCCCGGATTTCATCGCTGGTGTCCTTAAGGGTCGGCAGCGGCTCGACGGTGGCGGCGTAGTGATCCTTGTCCAGCTCGGCCGCAATCAGGCGGCCACGCGACTTGGCTTCGAACAGCGCCTTAAGGGTGCCGTTGGGCAGGCGCATGATCTGCAGGACGTTCCCGATGGTGCCCACTTCGAACAGGTCGCTCTTTTCCGGACGCTCGATAGCGGTGTCTATCTGCGTGACGACAAAGATTCGCCTGTCGCTGTTGACGGCGTTTTCCACTGCCTCCATGGATTGCTTGCGGCCGATGAAAAACGGAACGGTCATGCCGGGATAGATGATATCCTCCCGCATGGGCAGCATGGGCAGCCGTAGCTGCGTGGGATTGATTGCATCGGACATCCTGTCACCTATGCGGAATTTCGTTGCACGTTTGTGATGTGCGGGGATTCATGGGATGAAACGCCGATTTCACCTCTATAGTTTACCAAACTTTTCCGCTATGTCTAAAGACATTCGCTGAGCAAGGCAAACAGCCGTATGGCGCCGGGTTTGCCCGCTGCCTATCGCGATGCAACTTCGTGTCCTCAACCCGAGCGTCGATTGACAGCGGTTTGCTGCGCAGATTATTATTATAAAAGGGACAATAGAAACAAGCCTCACTAATTTCGCGCTTGTTTGCAAACTGCTGCAATCCTTAACTTCGATAAACACCATGATTCAACTTACGGAAAATGCCGCCAAGGAGATTCGCAAAATCAAGGGCGAAGAAGGACTCGGGGACGATGTGCCCATCCGCATCGGGATCAAAGGGGGAGGATGCTCGGGCTTCACGTACACCTTTGACTTCGATGGCAAAAAAGGAAAATTCGACCTGGAATTCGAATCCGAGGGAATGAAAATTCTCGTCGACAAGAAAAGCCACCTCTACATCGAAGGTACGGTGGTCGACTGGAGCAACAGCCTGATGGACCGCGGCCTGAAATTCTCCAACCCTTCCGCAAAGGGCTCCTGCGGCTGCGGAACCTCCTTTATTTACGAACCCAAGAATCAGGGCAAGACGCTGCCGCTCTTCGAGTTCAAGCTGTAGCCCATGGCGACCGTCCTGCTCCTCAACGGTCCCAACCTGAATATGTTGGGCGAGCGCGAGCCCGAGATTTACGGTCGAACAACGCTCCAGGAAATAGAAGACCGCGTCCGGAGGCTCATCGAGGGTTCCGGCCACGCGTGCCGTTGCTTTCAATCCAATGCGGAATGAGCGTTGGTGGTTTGGCTGCAGCACAATCGCGACGCCGACTTTCTATTGCTCAATGCCGCCTCGCTGACCCATTCCAGCATCGCGTTGCGGGATGCACTGAAGTTTACGGGAATCCCCTTCATCGAGATCCACATATCCAACGTCCATGCGCGCGAACCGTTCCGCCAGCATTCCTATCTGTCGGACATCGCGGTAGGGCTGATCGTGGGCCTCGGCCCGCAGGGCTATGAATTGGCGGCGCAATATGCCCTGGCACACCTGGAAAAACAGTGACACGGTCTCGGTGCCGACTTGGCAATCCTTGCAGCGTCCCACGCGATCGGCCTTGAACTCGCCCCACCTGCCGGCAGGCAGGGCACCGCTGCGGCAGGCAGGGCACCGCTGCGGCAGGCCCGGCGCCGCGGCCAAAAGACGCTTCGCGGCCCGTTGCCGTGAGGAGATAGCTGCCGCGTGACCCTGCAAACAACGCCGGATAGACCGCTGGAAAGAACGTTGTCCATCGTCAAACCCGACGGTGTGGGCAAGAACCTGATCGGCGAGATCATGGGCCGTATCGAGGCAGCGGGTCTCACCATTGTGGCGTTAAAAATGACGCGGCTCTCCAAGCGGGATGGAGAGGCCTTTTACGCAGTGCACAAGGAGCGGCCCTTCTTCGACCCTCTCACCACCTTTATGTCCTCAGGCCCTATTGTGGTGTCGGTACTGGAAGGCTATAATGCGATCCAGAAATACCGGGAGCTGATGGGTGCCACCGACCCCGCCGAAGCCGCGGAAGGCACCCTCCGCCAGGAATTCGGGGAGAATATAGAAGTCAACACCGTTCACGGCTCGGACGCGCCGGCAACGGCTGAGCAGGAAATCCGCTTCTTCTTCTCGGATAGCGAACTCATCGCTGGCGAACGTTCCTGAAGCCCGGAAATCACCAATTTAAAGGGATGTAATGCGGTGATTTTGAACGAGTTGAAGACCCACCTTCGTACCTCCGAGCCGGTTACCCGAGAATTCGTGGCGTTAATGGACGCCACCTTCCGCTACTACGGGGATACCCGCGCGCTGTTCTTCGAAAAGCTTCCCCATCACCTGCTTCAATCCGAGCTGGTCTCCCTGGTCAACGTGGAGGTCAAGAATCGCCTTTTCGACGAACGATTTTGCCAAGGGATACAGGAATCGCTCAAGACCTTGCGGCGGGCGATCATCCGCCTGGAGGATCTGCGCGCCCTGCACCCGCAACATCCCGATTCCGTCAACAATCTGACCAAGCTGGCGGCGCTGGCCGAGCGGGTGGAGGCGCTTTATCAAAAACACTGGGAATACTACCGCTACCAGGAACGCATCACCGAGGAGGACCTGGTAGGCTTTCTCGTCGAGATCGACCAGATCGGCTACGAATGGGACATTTACTTGAGCGGATTCGCCGCCATCAGCGGGTTGATGGAATCCCTCAGCGGCCGGCCGTGCCCAGAGGACATGGTGCCTTTGCGGATCGCCTATCAGCGTGAAACGCCCCAACACTTCGCCGTGGGCGGCGTGCGCTCGCTGTTGGCCTTCCTGGAGGCGGGCTACCGCTTTATCTGCGCGGTCAGCGAGATCGATCCCGCCAGCAGACCGCTCACCCTGATCCAAGTGGAAGTCGCCCGGCCGGTTCGCGTCGAATTGGCCGTCCCCATAGAAGCTGCGCCGACATATCGAAAATTCCTGCAATACCTGTTTCTCAAGGACATGCTCAAGCGAGACGCGCTGCTCAAGGTCGTATTCGAAGTGGCAAGCCGGGAGATGGGCCGGGACAAGCCCCTTGCGGGCCCGGTGCTGACTGGCTTTCAAAAGGAGCTGTCGGCTGCGTTGAAGCAACTACCGGAGGATGGGCAATTTACCATTTCAGACCGCACGTTTCCCAATGACGGTATCCGTGTGCTGCAGGAATTCACCGCCTCCCTGGACGAGCACAACATCCGCTATGACATGCTGATACGCGGCGAATCCGCGAAACGCCGAAAGGCTCGTGCGGCCGTCCGGCTCAAGGACGATCGCAGCCCCGCGCCCGCACCGGTGCCGGCTTCGCCATTACCCAAGCAGAAGGCATCGCTTGATGCTCCCGGCTCACTGTTGCATCCCCTCAGCGGAAATCTCAGCGAAAAAGAGCACATCGGCGTGCTCACCGATCGAAGGCGGGAAAATTAGGCGGGAGGGAACCCGCGTCGCGCGACACTGCCTCTATTCGTGATAGACCCCCCATTCGGCCCGCAGGGCGTTGGCGATTTCGCCCAAGGTCGTATAGACCTCGACCGCGGCCACGATGGCCGGCATAAGGTTCTCCGTGCTCCTTGCCCGGCTGCGGATTTCGTTCAATGCCGATTCCACACGTGTGGCGTCCCGCCGGGCGCGCAGCGTGGCGAGCCGCGTGGCCTGTTCCTGGCGCACCGCATCGCCGACGGAAAATAACTGGGGCTCGACCGGCTCGTCATTGACGTACTCATTGACGCCCACGATGATCCGCTCGCCCTGGTCGATTTCCCGCTGCGTGCGATAGGCCGTGGCCCGGATCTCGTTTTGGAAGAACTGATTGCCGACCGCCTCCACGGAACCGCCCATCTCGTCCACCTGGTCGATGTAAGCCATGACCCGCTTTTCCACCTCGGCGGTGAGCGCTTCCACGTAGTAAGACCCCGCCAGCGGGTCCACGGTGTCCGTAACGCCGGATTCATGTGCGATGAGCTGCTGCGTGCGCAGGGCGACACGCGCCGCCTTCTCGGTCGGCAGGCTGAGGGCCTCGTCCATGCCGTTGGTATGCAACGACTGCGTCCCGCCCAGCACCGCGGCCAGTCCCTGAAACGCTACCCGCACGATGTTGTTCTCCACCTGCTGCGCGGTGAGGGTGCTCCCCGCGGTCTGCGTGTGAAATCGCAGCATCATGGAGCGCTCGTTCTTGGCATGAAAGCGCTCCTTCATCAGTTTCGCCCAGATGCGCCGGGCAGCCCGGAACTTGGCGATCTCCTCGAAAAAGTTGTTGTGGCCGTTGAAGAAAAACGAGACCCTCGGGGCGAAATCGTCGACTTGAAGACCCGCCTCCAGGGCGGATTCCACATAGCAGATGGCGTTGCAGAAGGTGAACGCCAGTTCCTGCACGGCCGAGGCGCCCGCCTCGCGGATATGGTAGCCGGAGATGGAGATGGTGTTGAACCTGGGCATCTCGGTATCGCAATAGGCAAATATATCGGTGATCAGGCGCAGCGAATTCCTTGCGGGATAAATGTAAGTGCCCCGCGCGATATACTCCTTGAGAATGTCGTTCTGGACGGTTCCGGACAGCTTATCTGCCGACAGTCCCTGCTTTCTGCCCACCGCGATCAACAACGCCAGCAGAATCGCGGCCGTGGCATTGATCGTCATCGATACGGACACCTGCTCCAGCGGGATGCCATCGAACAGAATTTCCATGTCCTCGAGGGAATCGATCGCCACCCCGGTCTTGCCCACTTCTCCTTCGGCCATGGGATCGTCGCTGTCATAGCCAATCTGCGTGGGTAGATCGAAGGCGACGGATAGCCCCGTGGTGCCGTTCTTAAGCAGGTAGCGGTAGCGCTCGTTTGATTCCCTGGCCGTTCCAAAGCCCGCGTACTGACGCATCGTCCACAGCCGTCCCCGATACATGTCGGGCCGTACGCCGCGCGTGTAGGGGTATTCGCCGGGGCGCTCCTCTGCGCCGGCAGGGGTCAGGTCGGAGGCGTGGTAGGTCTCCTTGATGGGGATTTCGGAGCTTGTTTTGTAGGATGTTGGGAGTTTCATGGGTGGTGTGTTTAATAAGTTTACATAATATCGATTAAAAATTAACGCAGCAGCCGGGCCAAAATTTCCTAACTGCAATGTAGCGCAACTAGGCCCAGATTCGCCACTTGGCCGGGTGTAGGCGGCTATGAGCGTGCCTGTGATTCACCGGCCGGCCACGTCCCCTTGTGGGCTTCCCTCACCGTGGGGAAATCGCGGTTTCTTCCAATGCTCGCATCTCGCTCATGATAGCCCGAAAGACGGCTTCGACAGCGCTCGCCGGCAACGGACCGCGATTTTCATTCTCCATCCGTTGCAGCACCGCCTCTTCGCGAAGGGGTACGTAAAGCGGTTGATGGCTGGCACGTTTCAGCCGGCCGATTTCCAGCGCGGCCGCCGCTCGTCGGTTGAGCAACTCCAATATTTGTCCGTCAATTTGGTCAATTTGCTCCCGAAAAGAATGGATCGGGTCTTGCGCCATGTAACCACTCCTAGCTTGCGATGCGCCGCCGTGGCGGGCATCGGCCGCAATAGTCGCTGATGCCGCTACGCACGGCCCGCCCATTGCGACCAAGGGAACTCGAACCCGATCGACCGCATCGGGTTGCCAGGTTGGCGCGCCGGGTACCATTGGGGGAGGTTCAAACTCCGGATCCGGCGCCGGACAACCCCAATTCGGGCACGGGCAAAGGTGCGCATGCAAGAACGAGGGGCCTGCGCCACTGCACTGACGCTATGCGTTACCGAGTATCGCAGGTTCAGCGCGATGGCGCCTGCTTACTGCCGAAGCGGGCCGAGGTCTGACGCGATTCCCGCCTGCCACGCCATTCGATGCGCACGGGAGTGCCCTTCAATCCGAAGTGGTAGCGGAGTTGACTGTCGAAGAACCGAGTGTACGCCTCGCTCATTTGCGCAGGATGATTGGTGTAAAAGCGGAAGACCGGTGGACCATTGCCCATCTGCACGCCGTAGTAGATCCTGGTCTCCGAACGGCTCTTGGCCGGCGGAGGATTCCGCAGCACGGCAGCTTGCACCATCCGATTCAGGTCGGCGGTCTGGATTTGCCGCTTGAACTGGGCCGCGGCCTTTTCGATCTCGCGAAACAGGTGTTCCATGCCGCTCCCGTCCAACGCGCACGTGCGCACTCGTGCCGCGTAATCGATGAAGCGCAGGCGCCACCCCGCTTGCTCCTCGACGGACTTCCCCTGCCCGCGCTGCGTCCCCACGCGGTCCCATTTGTTCATCGCCACAACGACCGCACGACCGTGTTCGACGATTTGGTTAGCGATCCGCGCATCCTGCACGGCGGGCGCCTCGCTCGCATCCAGCACCAGCACGGCCACCTGTACACGGTTGAGCACGCCTAGCGACTGCAGCACGCCGATTTTTTCCAGATACTCCTTGGTGCGCGCTTTGCGGCGCATACCCGCCGTATCTATCAGCACATAGTCGCGGCCGTAAAGGGAAAAGGAGGTATCAACCGCCTCGCGCGTCGTGCCCGGTTCGGGAGCCACGATCATGCGCGCTTCCCCGAGAATGTGATTGACCAAGGAGGATTTGCCCACATTGGGCCGTCCTACGAATGCCACCTTCAGCAGCCCCGCGTCCGGCGCCGGCGCCGCGTCGGCCGGCCGCATTGCGGGTAGCGCCGCGCCTGTGGCTTCCAGTACATCCTCCAGACCGGACCCGTGCAGGGCCGATACGGGAAAAATATCCTCGATACCGAGCCGGTAATACTCCGACAGGTCCGCGCGGCGTGCCGGATTGTCCGCTTTGTTCACCAGCACGCTGCACGGCTTGCCGCAACGGATCACCCAGCGATGGAGATCGTGATCGAACGGGTTCAGCCCATCGACGGCATCGAGCACCAGCCAGATGAAATCCGCACTCTGCACAGCCGTGGCAATCTGTGCCTCCACCTGCGCGGAAAACGGGTGCGTAATTCCAAATCCCATGCCTCCGGTATCTACCAATAGGAAGTGATACCCGTCGCGCCTGACCTCTCCCTCGCGCCGGTCCCGCGTCGTGCCAGGGACCGGCGTCACCAGCGCCCGGCGCGTTCGCGTCAGCCGGTTGAACAAGGTCGATTTGCCCACATTGGTGCGCCCTACCAGGACGATGACCGGGAGTTTGGCGCGTTGGGTCGGGGTGTCGGGATCGCTCTTCACGGTTGGGGGGGTGGGTTGCGTTTTGTTGTGAGGTGTTGGGCAGGGATAACTTTACATAATATGTAATAATCAATTCGCCTGCGATTATAGGCAAGCCGTCACGACAGTGATATCGGGGTGCCGCTTGCGGTGTACGGCTTGCGTGGCACGGATCGCGTTCCCTCACTGATGGAGCATCCTCCGGAAAGGCGCATGAAGGCAAGGTTTCGCGGGCAGCCTGCGAAGTGCATGAACACCTTCCAGGCGGATTGGGGATTGCAATATCCGCGGATTGTGTTAAGCGCGGATGGTGGTAGGCGATGATATTCATACGCGGGCGTTGCTTGAAATGCGCATCCCTTGCTGTAGGATTGTCAACCGACACTGTTTGGGGGAACCTTTTGCCGGGTCACGGGAGCGGACCGCCGCAATCAGACCATCCGCGGAGCGGGTGATTAACGTTGCGATGTCCGCGGCAGCGACCGCGCGACCGGTTCGCGGGCAGCGCTGATTTCCGAAACACAACAATCTGAGTAGACACGACACAATCGAGCCGATGGCGACGTTACTGGAAATCCAGAATCTGCACACGCGTTTCTACACCCAGGGCCGCGTGATCAAGGCCGTGGATGGCGTGTCCTACGGCATCGACGAGGGCGAAACGCTGGCGGTGGTGGGGGAGAGCGGCTGCGGCAAATCGGTGACCGCGCTTTCGATCATGGGGCTCATTCCCTGGCCACCGGGCCGGATCACCGAGGGGCAAGTGCTTTACCGCGGGCAGGACCTGCTCAGCATGAATGCGGAGCAGGTGCGTCAGATTCGCGGCAAGGAAATATCCATGGTCTTCCAGGAGCCGATGACCTCGCTCAACCCCGTGCTCACCATCGAGCGCCAACTGACCGAGACCGTGGAATCCCACGTCAGTTTGACCAAGAAAGCCGCCCGCCAGCGGGCTGTGGAGGTGTTGACGCAAGTGGGCATTTCGGATCCGGAGCGCCGCCTCAGCCAATATCCACACCAATTCAGTGGGGGCATGCGTCAGCGGGTGATGATCGCCATGGCGCTGATCTGCAACCCCAACCTGATATTGGCCGACGAGCCGACGACCGCATTGGACGTCACCATCCAGGCCCAGATTCTGGAGCTGATGAAGGAGCTCAGCAAGCAATACGGGGCCGCGATGATTCTCATCACGCACAACCTGGGCATCGTGGCCCGCTATGCCGACCGGGTGAACGTCATGTACGCGGGGCGCATTATCGAGCGGTCCACGGCGCGGGAAATCTATGGCAACCCGAAGCACCCCTACACGCTGGGCCTGCTCAACTCGGTGCCGCGGCTGGACGAGACGGTCAAGAAAAAACTGGTCCCCATCGAGGGCCAGCCGCCGGACCTGGGCGCGGATACGCCGGGATGCCGGTTCCTGCCGCGCTGCCGCCTCGGCGATCCGCAGACGTGCGGCGGGGAATTTCCTCCGCTGATCGAGGTCAGCCCGGGCCATTGGTCGGCATGCTTCAAGTTCGATCAGGTAGGCAAAGTGGCATCCTGACCCTATTTTTCCCACGGCGTATCGCATTGGAAGCGCCCGGAGCCGCTGAATGACTGAAGCGCTGACGCAGACCGCCCCATCCAACGGACAACCGTTGTTGGAGGTGAAGAACCTGAGGATGTATTTTCCCGTCACCCAGGGGATCGTCCTACAACGGCGGGTTGGGGAGGTGAAGGCGGTCGACGACATCTCCTTCAGCATCAACCAAGGGGAAACCCTGGGCCTGGTGGGCGAATCGGGCTGCGGGAAAACCACTACCGGGCGCTGCATCCTGCAGCTCACCCGGCCGACCGCCGGCCAAATCCTCTTCGACGGGGAAGACATTACCAAGTACAACAACGAGCAGTTGCGGGAGGTGCGCAAGAAAATCCAGGTGATTTTTCAGGATCCCTACAGCTCGCTCAATCCACGCATGACCATCGGGCAGATCATCGGAGAAGGCCCCCACGTACACAAAATCACCACCAGCAAGCAGGAAACGGAAAGCAGGGTAAAGGAGCTGCTCGCCCTGACCGGCCTGCCGACCGACCTTCACAGCCGCTATCCCCACGAGCTGAGCGGAGGACAGCGGCAGCGGGTGGGTATCGCGCGGGCATTGTCCATGAACCCCTCGTTCATCGTCTGCGACGAGGCGGTTTCCGCGCTGGACGTTTCCATCCAGGCCCAGGTCATCAACCTGCTGGAAGAGTTGCAGGAGAAATTCGGGCTGACCTACCTGTTCATTGCCCACGACCTGTCCGTGGTGCGGCACATCAGCGACCGCGTGGCCGTGATGTATCTGGGCCATATCGCCGAACTGGCCGCATCCCGCACCTTGTACGAGCTACCCCTGCACCCGTACACGCAGGCATTGCTTTCCGCCGTGCCCATTCCGGATCCGGTCGTCGAAGCCGAACGGGAACACGTCATTCTCGGTGGAGAAGTGCCCTCGCCGCTCAATCCGCCGCCGGGCTGCGTTTTTCATCCGCGCTGCCCCATCGCCACCGATATCTGCCGCTCCGAGGTGCCGGTCTTCGAAGAGAAGCGGCAAGGTCACTGGGTCGCCTGCCACCATGCATTGTCGGAGCGGAACCTGGCCGCCATCGAGGGGGGCAAAGGCCAAGCGCAATAAATACCAACCCTCACAAAAGGGGAGGAGGGGGAGCAGCCGGCCGGCAGGTGCAACCAAGCATTGATTGCGGCCGAAATGCTGCTATGTTAGGAATTCCTCTCAAGCGAGACGCGTATCATTGGGTTGCCGGACCCCGGGAGGCTCGCACTCCCCATTTCCCAGCTCCCGGCGGCGCAACCCGTCATGAACCGTGTATAGGAGTATGACCATGAAACCTCGTCACCATTTGCGGATATGTCTGTCCGCGATGTTCATCGCCCTGCTGGCGGTCGGTCTGGCGCTCATCCCGCCGGGCGAAGCCCAGGCCCAGAAGCGTGGGGGCAAGCTGGTATACATCGTACCCGCATCGGGCCTGCCCAGTACGGATGCCCATAAGGAAACCACCTACGCCGTGATTCACCCGGTGGCGCCGTTTTACAGTCTGCTGTTGCGGATCGATCCCACCGACAAGAAAGGCGCGAGAATCGAGGGAGACGTTGTCGAGAACGACTGGAGTGTCAGTTCGGACAAGAAAACCTACACCTTCAAGCTCAAGAAGGGGATCCGCTTCCATAACGGCGACCCCATGACGGCGCGCGACGTGGTGGCCACTTACCAGAAGATCATCTTTCCGGCCGAGGGGGTCCTCAGCGCCCGCAAGGGTTTCTTCCTGATGGTGGATTCCGTGGAGGCGCCCGACGATTCCACGGTGGTGTTCAAGCTGAAGTTCGCCTCGCCGGCCTTCCTGCCGGCCCTGGCCATGCCGTATAACTTTATCTACCAGGCGGATCAACTGGCCAAGGACATGCACTGGTACGAGAAGAACATCCTTGGCAGCGGGCCGTTCAAGAACGCGCAATTCATCCCCGGGTCGAATATGAAGGGCGAGCGCAACGACGGTTATTTCAAGCCCGAGTTGCCCTATCTGGACGGATT
>JACZVE010000053.1 GCA_022572825.1 SAR324 cluster bacterium | reverse complement strand
CCATTGCGTAGGGGGGAGGGCGGGGCGGCTGTTCGAATAACCTCACCCCCGCTGCCTGCCGGGCACCGCTTGCGAGTCGCGCGGTGCCTCCCCCCTCCCAAGGAGAGGGGAGCTACCTTTGCCCATTCCCCGTGAGTGCGGTATTGCGCGCCGCACTTCGCATCGGAGAGGGGCAGCCTGACCCCTAAATGCGGTCGCGACACCGGCTGTTTCCGCGAGGAATTCCGTCCGCTATTAGGGGTCAGGCGGGGTAAGGTCCGACCGTATCATGCACTCTGCGCCCTAACGGTGGAGTTACGCAAAGGCTTCTGTTCATCGAGAGAGGAGCCGACCGCAGTAAAAAGCGCAGTAAAAAGCACACGGAAAATCGCAGTGAAAAGCACACGGAAAAGCACACGGAAAATCGCAGTGAAAAGCGCAGGGAGTAGATTACCCCATGACCACCGGCCGCTCCTACCGCACGCCGAGAGCCGCACGCGATATGCACCGTTGGAGCCGGATGGCCGCCATGATAGTGTACATTCGCGGTACGCTCTCCATCGCACCGGTGCGTTGATGCTGATCTTGCCTGCCATCGATCTGAAGGACGGCAAATGCGTGCGACTCACCCAGGGCCGCTCGGAGGCCGTCACCGTGTACAGCGGCAACCCGGCGGGAGTGGCTCTGGATTTCGTTCGCGCCGGGGCGAAAATGCTGCACTTGGTGGACCTCGACGGCGCCTTCGGCGGCCAGGTCGGCAATTTAGCGTCCATCGCGGCCATCAGGGCGGCGGTGGACATCCCTCTGGAGCTGGGCGGCGGCTTACGCTCACTGGATAACATCGCCAACGCGCTGGGGCTGGGGATCGACTCGGTGATCATCGGCACGCTCGCCGTGCGCGATCCCGAAATGCTGGAGCGGGCATTGCACCGCTTCGGGAACGCGCGCGTACAACTGGGCATCGATGCCATGGAAGGCCAGGTGGCGATTGCTGGCTGGGCCGAGGAGACCCGATTGGACGCCGTGGAGTTCGCCCGCCAGTGGCGGAGGCGAGGCATCGAGCGGGTGGTCTTCACCGATATCGCGCGCGATGGCATGCTGGGCGGACCCAACCTTGCGGCCATCCGCCGTTTTGCCAGGGAATCCGGGGTCAGGGTGACCGCCTCCGGGGGAGTCACCGACAAGGCTGATATCCGTTCCATTGCCGCGCTCGAGCCCGACGGCGTCGATCGCGTGATCGTGGGCAAGGCATTCTACGAGGGCAGGCTGAGGCTGGAAGACGTGGCGGAGTTCAACCACTGAGGCTTGAGCGCCCAACGGCGAATACGATGCTGGCAAAACGAATCATCCCCTGCCTGGACATCAAGGAAGGTCGTGTCGTCAAGGGCGTCAGCTTCGTCGATCTGCGCGATGCCGGCGACCCCCTGGAGCTGGCCATGCGCTACAACGAGCAGTCCGCGGACGAGCTGGTGTTCCTGGACATCACGGCGAGCCACGAAAACCGGGGATTGACGTTGGAGCTGGCAAAGCGGCTGGCAAGAGTGCTGTTCATCCCGTTTACGATCGGGGGCGGGATCGCTTCCGTGGACGACATCCACGATATCGTCACCGCGGGTGCGGACAAGGTTTCGGTCAATACGGCGGCGGTGATTAACCCCGAGCTGATCTCCCGGAGCGCCGAGCGCTTCGGCTCCCAATGCATCGTGGTCGCCATGGACGTCAAGCGCGAAGGCGACGGCTGGCAGGTCTACACGCACGGCGGGCGCCGGCCCACGGGCATCGATGCCATCGCCTGGGCGCAGGAAGTCACTCGCCGGGGTGCCGGCGAGATCCTCCTCACCAGTATGGACCAGGACGGTCGACAGACCGGCTTCGATCTGGCCATCACCGCGGCGATCAGCGAGCGGGTGAACGTGCCCGTGATTGCCTCCGGAGGCGGCGGTACCATCGAGCATTTCCACCAGGCGCTGACGACAGGCAAGGCGGACGCCGTGCTGGCCGCCTCCGTGTTTCATTACGGCCAGCTCACGGTACCCCGGTTGAAGCAGGCGCTGCGGGAGCGGGGCGTGCCGGTGAGGCTGACCCCGGAGATGGAAGAGATCGGATTACCCTAACTCCACAGGCGAGCGGCACCATGCGTTACCTCAGCACCCGAGGCGAAAGCAGCTCCCTCCTCTTCGGTGAGACCGTCATGACCGGCTTGGCGCCGGATGGGGGGTTGTTCGTGCCGGAAGCTGTGCCCGACGTCGCAGCGAAGCTCGCCGCCTGGCGCGAGCTTCCCTTTGCCGAGCTGTTCCAGGCAGTCGTTGCGCCCTTTGTGGAAGGGGAACTGGCTCCGGACGTTCTGTCCGGCATCGTCGATCGCAGCTTTGCCCTCTTCGATCATCCGCAGGTAACTCCCCTCGTGGACGTGGATGGGATCCATGTATGCGAGCTGTTCCACGGGCCAACGCTGGCTTTCAAGGACATCGCGCTGCAGTTTCTGGGGCACCTGTTCCAGCATTTCCTCGCCCAACGCCAAGCGCGGCTGACGATCGTGGGGGCCACCTCCGGCGATACGGGCAGCGCGGCCATTCATGCGTTGCGCGCCCGCGAGGGAATCGAGGTCTTCATGCTATACCCGCGCGGCCGGGTCACCCCGATGCAGGAGCGGCAGATGATCACGGTCCCCGACGCCAACGTCCACCCCATCGCGGTCGAGGGAAGCTTCGACGACATTCAGGCGCTGGTGAAGGGCGTGTTCAACGACCGCGCCTTTAACGCGGAGTTCGGGCTGGGTGCGGTCAACTCCATTAACTGGGCGCGCGTAATGGCGCAGACCACCTATTTCTTTTTCGCGTATTTCCGCACGCTGGAAGCCCGCGAACGCCCCGCTGCCGGCAGGGCACCCATGCGGATGGGCGATCCTGTCCGCTTTGCCGTGCCCACCGGGAACTTCGGACACATCTATGCGGGCGTACTGGCCCGGCGCATGGGGCTGCCCATCGACAAGCTGATCCTCGCAACGAACGAGAACGCCATTTTGTATGAGCTGGTGCAGAGCGGGCGCTACCACAAGGGCCCTGTCAAGCAGACGCTCAGCCCGTCGATGGACATCCAGGTCGCCAGTAATTTCGAGCGCTATCTGTTCGACCTGACCCGCGGCGACGGGGCCGCGGTGCGGGGCTGGCTGGCGGCGCTGCAGCAAAGGGGAGGGTTCCAACTGCCCGAATCCCTGATGCCCCGCGTGCGGGCAGACTTTTCCGCGCTGTGCGTCGACAATGGGGCGACTCTGGCAACCATCCGCGAGGTCCACCGCGCCACGGGATACCTGTTGGATCCGCACAGTGCCATCGCTTACCGCGCTGCGCGGGAGCATGCCCGCGAGGGCGTGCCGGTGATCGCCATGGCCACCGCCCACCCGGCCAAGTTCTCCAGTGCCATCCGCGAGGCAATCGGCCATGCACCGCCGCTGCCGCCGCCGCTGGCCATGCTGACCGATCTGCCGACCCGCGTCGAGGTGCTGCCCGCCACGCTGCCGGCCGTTCAGGCCTATATCCGACAATGTCTTGCCGAGCGCCCATCGAAGCGAGGTGACAGGGATGTCTCCCGAGAAGTTTGAAATTTTGCGGAACATCATGGAGAACGTGGTTCCCTTCAACCGTCAACTGGGCTTGAAGCTGCTCTCGGCGGACGACGGCAAGGCCACGATCCGCTTTGATTTCAGGGAAGATCTTGTGGGAAACTTTATCACCCGCGTCCTTCACGGAGGGGTCATCTCGGCCGTCCTCGACGTTATCGGCGCCTGTGCCGTGATGGCCACCTTCGCGGATGCGTCCCCCCTGTACGGGATGGGTACGGTGGACATGCGCGTGGACTTTCTGCGGCCGGGGAGCGGCGAGCACTTCATCGCCTCGGGCGAGGTCATGCGTCCCGGACGCATTCTGTCGGCCGCGCGTATGGAACTGCACAACGACAAGGAGCACCTCATCGCCATCGGAACAGCCATTTATCGCGTCAGCCGCAAGGACGAGCAGCGGCCCCCCAACCTGTGAAGCCGTGGCCCTCAGCATCAAAAAGCGCAAGACCAGGGACATCGTCTACGCGGACGACCTCACCATCGAGTGGGGCGACGGCGTGGTGGCCCATTATCCCTTCTTCTACCTGCGCGACGTCTGCCCCTGCGCCACTTGCGTGGACGAGATGTCGGGGGAAAAGGTGCTCGATGCCAAGTCCATTGCTGCGAACATACACATCCGGAAGGCGGACTACGTGGGAAATTACGCGCTGCGCATCCAATGGAGCGATGGTCACGATACCGGAATTTACTCCTTCCGCTTCCTGCGCGACCTGTTCGACCTGTCCCTGGAGCGCGGCCCGGAGCCGGGCACTCCCCATGTGACGGAGAGTTAGCCCAGGCGTGACGGACCTCCCCGTGATTTTCCAGGAACCCGGGGTCCCCGGCCGTAACCCTGTGCATGCAAACGCAAGAGACCCCGACACTTCCGCGTTTTTCTCGTTATATCTATTAATTTCCGAACCGCCTGCGCCCAGCCGCCGCGCTCGCACCATCCGGGCACCCCCGTTGACCGTTTCCGCGGGCCGGGAGCAATCCATCAAGGCCGTATGACGACCGATCCGACAACCCAGTATCTCGGAAATATCCTGGGGGACGACCACGAGGCCAAGTTGGCGGTGCGGGAAATTCCTCCCTTTAAAAATTGCTCGCACGCCCTTTTGGGCCTGGTATTCAAGTACGGAAGAATTTTCGCCTTGCGGGAGGGCGAAGAGCTGACTCGCGAGGGAGAATTCGATCAGTGGGTGTTTTTCATGATCGCCGGGCGCCTCGCCGTATTCGTCGGAGAGGAGCGGGTGGACACCATTGCCAGCTCACTGGTGGGCGAACGGTGCATATTCGGGGAGCACAGGAAGGCGACGCTCCGCGCCGCCGAGGAGGGAATGACGGCGCTGGGCGTGGACATGGCGCTGCTGGACGCGCTGGAAATGCCCCACGGCGGCAGCCGGGAGCTGACTCCGGTCTACGTGGAGCTGCTCTCCATCATCACGGGGGAAATCGTCCGGCGCATCGCCGAGTTGGAGTACAATCAAATCGAAATCACCTACCGGTATCGCACCAACGTCGCGGCCGAAAAAATTGCCGACATCATCAGCAACCTGATGAACAATTCATACGAGGACGATCCGAACCTGAACTTCCTGGTCTACAGGTCGCTGGCCAAACACGACCCGGTAATGCTTTCCAAGTGTACCGAACATCACAAGTATCGCATCGACACCCGGAAAATGTACGCCCATTGCGTGGCCGGCGGGAACCATCGCCTGATTCACCTCATCGCCGAATCGATTCTCTCACTCGTCGATGGCGAGGGCAGCGCGGCGGAATTGGGCAGGGAGGCCGAAGCCCCCAGTTTCCATCATTTTTCCGGCCTCCTCTGGCAAAAGATCGCGGCGCTGTACGAGGGCATGGCGGAAGCCGGCGTGAAGGGACGAAAGATCACCGAATACGGCTGGCGGAATCACTTCAAGCTGAGCGATCACCTGCACGTCACCCTCGACGATTTGTGCGGGTGGTTGATATCCGAGTACGGGTTTGCGCACCTGGACCTGATCGTAGGCCTCATGATCATCCTGAAGGAAGCCAGTGACTATACCGCGGAGATAAACGCCCGCATCAAGAAAATGATCGTGGACCTGAGCCAGACCAGGTTCGTGAAGGAGTTGGAATTGGCCTCGGAGGCGCCGGATTTCAACGTGGCGCAGTATTATCACAACACGCGCCCGGAGGAGATGATCTCGTACTTCAGCAGCAAGATCCTCAACGTCCATCTGGTGGAGCCCTATCTGAAGCAGCTAGGGGCCGGCGCCACCGCCGGGAGAGAAGGGGCGGCCCCTGGCACGGGCGCGGAAGATGAGCAGGCGCTGCTGGATTCCCTGTTCGAATGACATTCGGAGCCACGTGCTTGCCTGCCGGCCGCTCCCTCCGGCCGGCGCTGCCCGCGGCAGTGCGTGCCGGCGCTCGGCAATCCGCGCCTGACCTGCCGCTCGTGCGCGACGCTCTCCATGCCCTCCCGCTCATGGGAAAGCCGGCCGCATGAGCAGCGCGGCCTCCCGGCAATCCAGTCGATACCTTCACGGGCGCTGCGCCCGGCCGGCACTAGGTGAGCCGGAATGCCTCCGGCCTGCCCAACGGCCAGGGGTCGCCCCAGAGTTGCTGGCCCCCATCCACGGTGATGACCTCCCCGGTGATGAACTTGCCCGAGGGCGCGGCCAGGAAAGCGCACGCCTCGGCGACGTCCTGCACGTCGCCGGCCCGCCGCATGGGGTTGGCGTCGTAGTAGGTCGCGGTTCCCTCCGGCGGGTAATTGCCGAACGCCGCGGTTTCCACGCAGCCCGGCGCCACGCAGTTGATGCGGATGTTCAGCGGCGCCCATTCCACCGCCACCGTTTTCGTCAGATACACCACGCCTCCACGGGCGGCGCAGGTGTGGGCGATATGGGGCAGGCCGCGCCAGATGTCCGCCACGATGTTGACAATGCAGCCCGGCTGCCCGTGGTCGCGCCAGCGCTGGGCCGCGCTCTGCATCATGAACCACGTGCCGTTCAAGTTGGTGTCGATGACGGCGTGCCACCCCTTTACGGTAAAGTCGATCGCCTTTTGCGCGAACTGCCCGCCCGCGTTGTTGACGAGCACATCCAGCCGGCTGTAACGGGCCCACACGTCGTCCAACAGGGTGGCGACCTGGTCGGGGTCGCGGATGGTCATGGACTTGCTCCACACCGGTGCGCCGAAGCGCCTCAGCCCCACTTCGCTCTGCGCCAGCTTGGTGGGGTCGCGGCCGCAGAGCACGACCGTGGCCCCCAGCCGGGCGAACAGGTAGGCGATGGCCTTGCCGATGCCGCTGCCCGCTCCGGAGACCAGCACCACCTTGTCGCGGAACAGCCCCTCCCTGAACACCGTGGGCAGATTTGCCAGCTCCTCGTCCGTAAATCCGTAGGTTCGCCCTTCCTGCGCCATTGCCGACTCCTCATATCCTAACGCTAGCCCCCGCCCACCCGGTACACGGTCACCGAATTGCCGCCGCGTAGCTTGCGCCCCTGGGAGGTCACCCAGATGTGCCGCCCGTCCGGCGCGATCGCCAGGCCGACCGGGTAGGAATCCGCCGCGATCTCCAACCGCATCCGCAGGGTGCGCGCATCCAGCGCCACCAGCCGGCTGCCCCGGTTGACCGCGGCGTAGAGCGTGGCGCCGTCCGGCGAGAGCGCGAGGGTGCGCGTGCCCGATCCGGTACGTGCTTCCCGCAGGGGTTTCAAGCGCGCGCGGCCCTGCCTGGCTGCGGCGATCAGGGCCTGGGTGTCGTAAAGCGACACGTATCCGCTGGAGTTGGATCCGATGTAGAGGCGGCTACCGTCCGCCGAAAGCAGCAGATGCCGCGGCGTGGGCTTCATGCCCTGCACGGAGCCGAGGTGGGTGCGTGCCGCCACGTCCAGGACGGCCACGCCGCCCCCGCCCATGCGGGCCACCAGCAGGTAGCGGCCGTCGGGGGTGAAGACGGCGCCGCGCAGGCATGCTCCGCAGTATCGATCGCGGTTGACTTTGCGCGCCAGGTCCAAGGGCAGGCGCTTTTCGACGACGATTTCCCCGCCGTGCCGGAATCCGGCGGGATCGTCCGCCGCCACGTCGATAAGCCCCACGGAGTTGTCTCCCCAGTGCACGACGGCCAGCCAGCGCCCGTCGGGGGACGCGGCGAGGAACTTGGGAATGGGGCCCGTGTGCATCACGCGGACGATCTCGTCCGTGGCCGTGTCGATGATCGCGACGGAGGAGGGCAGCACGCCCAGCGCGTCGAAGCTGCGCCGGTAATGGCTCACCCACAGATAACGCCCGCCGTGCGTGAACGCACCCTCCACGGGTTTTCCCTCGTAACGGTTGAATTGCTCCGGCGCACCGCGCGCGCGGAACGTTGGGGCCAGTGCGGCGGTCTCGTCGGGATCGAACAGGTGCGCCTCAGCCGGCCCGAAGCGATGCACGATGGCCTTGCGCTTGCGCAGGGTGCGCGCCTCATAGACGATGGTGGCCTTGCCCTCCAGCGCCTGCACGTAGACCTTGGCGCCATCGGCGCGGATCTGCACGGATTTGGGCGAAAAGACGTGCCGGTCGAAGTGGTCCGCCCCGTCCAGGGGGCGGGGATCGTAGTGTTGAAAGCGCGCAACCAGCTCCAGGGAGAGGCCGCCCGCGGAGGCCCGCGTGCCCATCGGGGCGCGCACCAACGGTTCCAGCTTGCCCTCCAGGCGCTCCCTGGCCATAGCCAGGTAATCGGGCAGTTCGGCAATACCCGCCCTCGCCTCGAGGGCCAGCTCCCAATGCCTCACCACGTTGGACCAGTCTTCCAGTATCCAGTAGCTCCAGCCGATCTCGTAGTGCGTCGGGCCATGAAACGGGTCGGCGGCCAGTGCCCGCTCATAGGCATCCAGCGCTTCCAGTGTGCGAAAGTCCCGCTGCAGGCGATATCCCTTGCGGAACAACGCCTCTGCGGACTCGCCGCCTGCTGCCGGGACGGCGGCTATCAGCGATAGCGCCAGCGCGGCCGCGCACAGCGTGGCTATCCGGTTGCTGAACAAGTTATGCGTGGCGCGCATAGGGCAGGGGTCATCCGTGGGTCTAGCGGCTGAGTGTCCCCCGATATATCAGTCTCGCGCGGCACTGCCAATGGAAGCCACCGTCGTATGCCGCCGTTGAGCGCTACCGTGGAGCGTAACTTACGGGCGTGACCGTGGAACTCCCGCACTTGACCTCCCGGCAGCGCTCGCTCCATAGTTTTGCCATGGAAACGGCTGTTGCATGGAATCCACGAGGATGGGCGATCCATTGACCGAACGGGGGCTGGCCGGATTGCGGGTCATTGAGCTGGGCGGGGGCATCTCCGCTCCCATGGCGGGCAAGCTGTTCGCCGATCTGGGTGCCACGGTGGTCAAGGTCGAGCCCCCAGGGGGCGATCCGGCACGCGGGCGCGGCCCCTTCCCCTACGGCAACGGCGGCCAGGAAGCCCCCCATCCGGAGACCAGCGGAACCTTCCTCTACCTGAACGCCAACAAGCGCAGCCTTGTGCTGGATTTGGCCCAGGCGGCCGGACGCACCAGCCTGGAGGCCCTGGTTGCGCGGGGCGACCTGCTGCTGCACGACTGCCACCCGCGTGAGATGAAAGCGCTGGGGCTGGAATTCGAGCGCCTGTCCGCCCTCAATCCGCGCCTGGTGATGGTGTCCATTACACCGTTCGGTCTGCGCGGCCCCTATGCGGACTACGCCGGTGCGGACCTGCCCCTGGTGCATGGCGGCGGCCTGGCCTGGCTCGCACCGGACAAGTCCCCGCCACCGGAAAGGCCTCCGATCCGGCCCTTCGGTCAGCATGCGCTCGTGCAGGCGGGTCTGCACGGCGCCGTGGCGGGCCTGGCTGCGTGCTACGACGCCGCACGCGGCGGCATCGGGGAGCACGTGGAGGTGTCCACGTTCGAAGTGGTCGCCGGGCTGCTCTGCCGCCACTTCGCCGCCTATACCTACCCGGGAGTCGTGGAGACGCGGCTGGGCAGGAATCTGACCGCCCCGGCCGCCTTTTTCCCCTGCAAGGACGGCAGCATTTACCTCATCGTCGTGGAGCAGGACCAGTGGGAGCGGCTGGTGGAGCTGATGGGCAATCCGGCGTGGGCGCTGCGGCCCGAGTTCGGGAGCACCGACCTGCGCGGCGTGCCCGCCACCATGGAGATCATCGAGCGCCGGCTGGCGGAATGGACGATCGGCTGGAACGTGGACACGCTGTTTCACGCCTGCCAGGTCAGGCGCATCGGTTGCGGTAGGGTCGACACCCCCGCACGGCTGATGCGCGAGCCGCACCTGCAGGCGCGCGGGTTTTTCCGGCAGCAGCGGCATCCCGCGGCCGGGGCGCTCGCCATGCCCGGCCCGCCGTACCGGCTCGAGGCGCCTTGGTGGGCGCTGCGCACCCCCGCGCCGGAATTGGGCGAGGCAAACCGTGATGCGGGCGAGGAGCCGTGGCGGCTGTTCGGCGGCAACCGGCGGCGCGCGCCCGTCTCCAAGGCCTTGCACGGGAACGGGAAGCCGGGCAGGCCGCTGGAGGGGGTGCGGGTGCTGGATCTGACCTGGGTCTGGGCCGGCCCTTACGCCACGCAGATGCTGGCATTCCTCGGCGCGGAGGTCATCAAGGTGGAATCGGCCCGGCGGCCGGATCTGGCCCGGCGGCTGAACCTGTTCCCGGAGGGCCTGGAGCCGGGACTCAACCGCAATGGCTACTTCAACCAGGTCGGTCAGGACAAGCGCAGTGTGGGCATCAATCTGAGCGATCCCGAAGGCCTGGCTTTGGTCAAACGCCTCGCCGGCATCAGCGATGTGGTGGTGAGCAATTTCGCCATCGGTGTGATGGAAAGGCTCGGACTGGGCAAGGAGGTGCTGCAGGCCATCAAGGAGGACCTGATCATCGCCACCGTTTCGGGATATGGGGAGGCGGGACCGTACAGGCACTACCTCGGCTATGGGCCGGCCATGTTTCCGCTGGCGGGGCTGGCCGCGGCCACCGGCTACGAGGACGACGGGGAGCCCCAGAATCTGCGCATCGCTTACGCGGACCCCAACGCGGGAATTTACCTCGCCTTCGCCGTGCTGGCCGCCCTGGAGGCCAAGCGCCGCCGTGGCGGGGGACAGGTGATCGACGTATCGCTTTGGGAGGCGATGATCTGCACCGGCTTCGAGGGCTGGATGGGGCACGCGCTGGGGCATCCGCCGACACGCCCCATGGGCAATCACGACACCCGCTACGCTCCCCACAACCTTTACCGCTGCCGGGGAGAGGACGCGTGGGTTGCCGTGGCCGTGAGCGACGATGCCCAGTGGACGGCGCTCTGCACTGTGCTGGAGCGGCCCGATCTGGCGGCGGACCCCAATCTGCGCACCGCCGCCGGCCGCAAGGCGCAGGAGCGCATGCTTGACGAAATTCTGGCGGACTGGTGCGGCGGCCAGGACAAATGGGCCGTCACCGCGGGCCTGCAGGCGGTCGGTGTGCCGGCCTTTCCCTCGCTGTCCAACCGGGAACTGGCGGAAAACGAGCATCTCGCGGCCAGCGGCTTTCTCGTGCGCAAGCGGCATCCGGAGGTGGGGGTGCGCACCCATACCGGCGTTCCCTGGCGCATGGCGCGGCGGCCCGATGGGGTGCGCAACCGCGCGCCGCTGCTGGGCGAGCACACGGACGCGGTGCTGAGCGGATTGCTGGGGCTCGCAGCGCGCGAAATCGCCCGGCTGCGCGCCACCGGCGCCATCGAGTAAAAGCCGGGTTGGCAGCCGGCATGGAAGCAGGTACGGCAGCGGATATCGAGATGGGCTCCGGTGGACGCGTCAGCGGTGCGGGGTGCGGGATTTGGGAATATTCCTCACCCCCGGCCCCTCTCCACGCTGTGGAGAAGGGTGACTTCCGACGAGCGGCCGGTGGGCACGAGTTAATATTTTCACTTCGGGCGGCTCCCCTCTCCATGCAATGGAGAGGGGCGGGGGGGTGAGGACCCGCGGCAGCT
>JACZVE010000402.1 GCA_022572825.1 SAR324 cluster bacterium | reverse complement strand
TGCCGATTCTGCGCCGCGCCCATTGGACGGCGAACGCTGCTCATCGAGATCGCCACACCCCTGTTGTTCGCCGTGTGGCACCAAATCGCACTGCGCCGAGGGCTGGGCTTCGCGGCATCCCTGTCGGGCTACTGCACGCTGAGCTGGCTGATTGTGGCAGGATTGCTGCTGTGGGAGCGGCGACGCTTCCCGGTTCTGTTGCTGACGTTGGGCGCTTTGCTGTTGGGTGGGCTTGTGACGGCTGCTTGGCCGGGACTATGATAACGGGGTCATGGTAACGGGGTTCGACAATGGGGCTATTACATCGGCGCGCGGGGACGCCGTGGCGATTGTGCCTTCATCCGCTGTCCTTGAACCAGCGGTTTGCCAGGGAATGTCGCCACCATAGGGAGACGGTCTGCCGGGGGGCGAGGCAGTGCAGTCGGGAGGCAATTGTATGCCCTCACGGATATTGCTGATCCAACTGCGCCGCATCGGGGACGTGCTGATGACGACCCCGGCCCTGGCCGCGCTGCGTGCCGCTTACCCGGAGGCACGCATCAGCTATCTCACCGAGGCGCCCTCCGATCAGATCTTCACCTACAATCCCCACCTGGACGAGGTAATCGTTTACCCGCGCAAGGCTTCCCTGCGGAGCCAGCTTTCAGTGCTGCGCCGGCTGCGCGGAGAGCGGTACGATCTGGCGCTGGACTTTTTCTCCAACCCCCGCACGGCCTTCATCACGCGATTTACCGGCGCCAGGAGGCGCATCGGGTTCCGCTTCCCCGGTCGCGCCTACGCCTATACGGACGCGGTGCACCCCGCCGCCGAGGGCCCGCGCTACGCCGCGCTGCATAAAGCGGCACTGCTCGAGCCGCTCGGCATCCGGATAAACTCGCCGCTGCCGCAGGTGTTCCTGGGCCGCGCGGAGCGCCGCTACGCCGCCGAGCAGTTGCACGCGCTGGGCGTGCGCGACGGGGAGTTGCTGGTGGCGTTGTCGCCCGTCTCCCGCCGGCCCTACAAGGTTTGGCCGGCCAAGCATTTCGCGCGGCTGGCCGATTCTCTCATCCAGCGCTACGATGCCAAGGTGCTGCTGGTGTGGGGACCCGGCGAGCGGCACTTCGCCGATGCGGTGCGGCTGGAAATGCGTCAACCCGCGCTGCCGGATTATCCCGTGCCTTCGCTTCTTGAGATGGGTGCGCTGCTGGAACGGGCGCACCTGTATTTGGGGAACGACAACGGCCCGCGCCACTTCGCCGTGGCGCTGGGCACACCGACGGTGACCGTGTTCGGCAAGCCGTACCCGGAAAACTGGACGCCGCCGGCAATGCCCATGCACCGGACGATTGAATACGATCCCGGCTGCAAGGCGAGCTGCACCTATCCGCGCTGTTCGCACCTGAACTGCATCAATGCCGTCCCCTACCAGGCCGTGCAGGCCGAGACGGAGGCCATGCTGAAGGAGTTAGGCGAAGATGGCCGCCTTCATTGAAGTCGACGAGCTGGTGCGCCTGCACGACAGCTCCGTCGAGCGCTGGCACGCCGATCCGATCGCGCACGATCAGCGCGAAGCGCTGTGGAAGGTCATCCTCCACAACCACGGTTGCAACTTCGAGATCTGGCACGAGGAGGACAAGGCGCGCGATCCGCACGCTCCGCACCACGCCATCGCCGCGGTGAAGCGCAACATCGACCGGCTCAATCAGGCGCGCAACGACGCCATGGAGCGCATCGACGAGCGGGTGCTCTCCCTGCTGGACGCGGGCGCGGCGCAAGACGACGCATTGCCGCTGCATTCGGAAACGGTCGGCAACATCATCGACCGGCTGTCCATTCTATCGCTGAAGATCTACCACATGCGCGAGCAGGTGCAGCGCGAAGACGCGGCCGAGGCGCACCGGCAATCGTGCCAGGCAAGGCTCGCCACACTCCAAGAGCAGCGGGCGGACCTGGCGACGTCCCTCTCGCTGCTCTTCGAAGAGCTGATGGGTCGCCGCAAGCGCTTCAAGGTCTATCGCCAGATGAAGATGTACAATGACCCCAACCTCAATCCGGTGCTGTACGATAAGGCCAAGTGACGCGCTCCCGCGCATCGCATGGAAATACGTCATTATTTGACAGATATAACCCGTGCGGCTACGCTGGTGACAGGTGCTATGTCACAACGCAAAACGAGAGTGGAGACGGAAGCGGGGCAATCCGGCCAGGCGGCGCGGGAGATCTCCGGCCCTCGCGCCGTGCCTACGAGACGGACACGATGACGGAATCAGGTGGCGTGAACGAAAGCGGCAAGCGGTCCCTTTCGCGCCTGACGCAGGCCGTGGAAGGACCGCGGCAGGCCTTCAGGATCACCTTTCAGCCCGCCGGGCAAGTCGTGGAAGCAGGGCCGGTGGACCCCGACGAGCATTACGAGGGCCTGCCGGGGTCCGTGCTGGACTTCGCGCTCAACGCCGGCCTCGAAATCGACCATGCCTGCGGCGGCTTCGCCGCGTGCTCCACCTGCCACGTGATCGTGCGCGAAGGACTGGACACCTGCAACGAGATTTCCGACGACGAGGACGAGATGCTGGACGAGGCGCCCGGCTTGACGATGCATTCCCGGCTGGCGTGTCAGTGCATCGCGGACGGCAGCAAGGATCTCGTCGTGGAGATTCCCACCTGGAACCGCAACCTGGCCAAGGAAGAGCACTAATCATAAGTCGCATTCAAGCAGCCACTTATGACGGGAGTTCGTTGGAACCTCACCCCCTGAAACGCTTGCGAGTCGCGCGTTTCTTCCCCCACTCCGCTGGGAAGAGAGGGGGGACTTACGCTGCTGAGAACGCGACTCTCGCTATTTGCTATGACGGCGGAAGACTCGAGCGCTCGAGTCAGACGGCGCTACCTTAGTGGTGGTGATCTCCGTGGGGCTGAATCCGCTTGGGGCCGGCGACCGCCTTCAGTTTTTTCCACTCTGCGACTCTCGGCATCCATGTAGTCGATCAGGAAAGCCACTTCGAGCTTATTCAGGCGCAGGTTTGGCATCGGCATATTATTGTACTTGGCATAGAGT
>JACZVE010000401.1 GCA_022572825.1 SAR324 cluster bacterium | reverse complement strand
CTAATTGGACATTCCCTTGGGGGAGCGATGGCCGTCATTCTGCACATGAAACTGGTCACGGAAGGATACGACCGCGACCGTATCGAGACGTTTACCTTCGGCCAGCCCAAAGTCACCGACCTCTCCGGCAGCGTCTCTTATTCGGGTTTCAAGATTACCCGGGTTGTCAACGACCGGGATTCCATTCCGCGCTATCCCCCCCGGCACGAGATAAAGGACTACTACAATCATGTGGGGCCGGCTGTGATCTTGTGGGATCGCGGGACCGAATGGTCCTTTGTGCTGGAGAGCCAGGCCAAGCTGAGAAGCCGGAGGGATACGCTAAATAACCGGCCGAAGTTCAGGCTGAGGTACCATGGCATCAAAAATTACGTAGAGCGCCTGAAACGCGGAAAAGGGATGCTGGTGCCTTGCTGCCGCACGTGAGCACGCCGGTCCTCCGTTCAAGGAGCGTGTGCGGGCCTGCTATCAGGCACCCTCGGGGGAGAATTGGCCGAGGGGGTGGTGAAGGACTTCGAGCAGGAGTTACCGACGGCCGTGAAGTGCTTCGGAGACGATTTCGAGGCGTGCATCGCCCACCTGCGGTTCCCGATCACCCACCGCCGGGCGATCCGCACCACCAATCACCTGGAGCGTTTGTTCGTGGAAGAACGGCGCCGTTTAAAGATCATCCCCAACGCCTTCGGAGAGAAGGCCGTGCTCAAGCTCATGAATGGCGCGATGATCCGTGCGGCAGAGCGCTGGCGGGGCTTGCGGGCGACCGAGTTCGAAAGCCGTCAGCTCCAGGCCGTCCAGGAGGAACTGAGCCGGGAGTACGAGGCAGCCCACGCAATCAAACCCGCTCCGGCATTGCCGTCATCCCGCCGGAGTTTTTCCAGTAGTTTTGGGACTTGACCCTCTGAACTGGACACGGCTTTCCTGTCATGACTTCGCCGATAACCAGGTGCGCTTGCAACTGTTCGCCTTGGCCTACAACCTGGGCAATTTTCTACGGCGCTTGGCACTGCCCAGGTCGATCAGCCATTGGTCATTGCGCACCTTGCAGACCAAGTTGATCAAGATCGGTGCGAAAGTGGTCAGGCATGCCCGCTACACCTGCTTCCAGATGGCGGAGGTGTCGATCTCACGGAATCTGTTCGCTGCCATCCAGAGACGGATTCGACGACTGATCCAGCCTGTAACTGTGTGACGGCTCTTACCTGCGACTGAAACTACTGGCTGGGTTCGAGACAAAAGAGAAAATGACTCCAGGCCGCATTGTTGCGTCATCATATCCTGATAAACGAGCTAAAATTCCCTCCCGGAGCAGAAATAAAGGACAAACGACCGGCATAATGTGGATTGCACTTCCAAAGTCGTCGTATCGAAGGTGCGAGGAGTCATTTGGGCCGTATTGGCGGCTCCAACTGGGAAATATCGGCTTAGTAAGAGACGAGGAAAGGGGGAGGCGTTTGGAGTGAACATTCCCCAATAACCGTTGATGAGGGCAGGGGCAAACCCGGGAAACAAGCGATGGCGCAGCAAAATCAAGGCGGCAGCAAAGAGCAAATTCCCGTGCTGACGGCCAGAGAACTGACGTTGGCTACCAGCGAGGGTGCAATGGACCCATGCTCCAATGCGCTGCTGGAACAGGAACTGGCTTTTCTGGAAAACCGGCCCGAGGGCACGGGCCACAAGCGGGGTGAGGGCGATGACCCGGGTTCGCTGATGGGCATTGCCCTGTCGGGCGGGGGCATCCGCTCGGCGACGTTCTCGTTGGGCGTGCTGCAGGCCCTGGCCAAAAACTGCCTCCTGGAGAAGATGGACTACCTTTCCACCGTCTCCGGGGGCGGTTACATCGGCGCCTCGCTCACTTGGTGGCTCAGCGGAAAGGCGGGCAGGGAGGGATTCGGTACAGGCCAACGCGACTTTCCTTACGGCAGCGATGACCCCTCCGCCCCGGACGACACAGCCGGCACCGGTCAGGCGCGGGGCCCATCCACCAACACCCCGCTCAGGCACGCCCAGGCGGCCATTTTGAAATACCTGCGCCAGCACGGCAACTACCTCGCTCCCGGCGGGGGCATCACGATGATGTCCGGAATCGCGGTAGTCCTATGCGGCATCCTGCTCAACTTTCTCGTCTGGTTGCCCATCGCGGCGGCGGTGATGGTGCTGTTTCATCTGCCCGGAAATATCGCGGAATTTTCCAACGATCCCTCCTTCGCACAGATTCGAAATTTTCTGGAGTTGCTTCCGGATGACCCGGATAGGGTTCCGGTGGTATTCGGCTTGTTTCTGCTGGCAGCGGCCGCTCTGGCGTTCCTCTTTCTCATCGCAAGTGTGATCTACTCCCTTCTGACCTATTTTTCGCGTTCCAGGACCGCGTGGTGGTACAAGGCACGGCGGTTTTTCCAATCGCTGGCCGGGCGCAACTTGCGGCTTATCGGAATTTTCTTCCTTGTAGGAACCATTCCCCTTGTGGACAACGCCCTGCGCGGGTGGGTGGAGAGTGTCGGGGTGGGCGCGGCGTTATCGGGTGTGCTCTCCGGCTTATGGTCCTTCCGCAAAACTGGTGAAGACTCCGGCGGCAGGGTTCCGCCGTCCCTGATCGCGCCGGTGGGCGCCGCGCTGCTGATTTACGGCCTCCTCTTGATCGCCTATGGTTGGGCTCATTGGACCTACCAGGCAGGTGACTCATGGGTTTGGGCCGCATTCCTCGCCGTCACCGGCCTGGCCGTGATCACCGGTGCGGTGGTCAACCTCAACTACATCTCATTGCACCGCTACTACCGCGACCGGTTGATGGAGGCCTTTCTCCCCGACTTCGCCCTGGCCGAGACAGGCAGGACGGGCGCTGCCATGGGCGCCGACAAAGCGCGATTGCACGAGTTTGCGCAGCGCGGGGCGCTGCCCGGCCCCTACCACATTGTGAACACCAACGTCGTGCTGGTGGATTCGGAGGATCGCACGCTGAGAGCCAGGGGCACACAGACAACCAACTGCACGACGGCGATGATTAGTAGGGCGTCGCGCCAACCAAATGCCGAGACCAGCCCAGCCAGG
>JACZVE010000052.1 GCA_022572825.1 SAR324 cluster bacterium | reverse complement strand
TCGTAGGCCTCCTGCGGGCCCGCGAGGCCGCAGCGGTACACGCCGTTGTTGACGGGCATGAAGAGCGCCTCGCGTGCCGCGTCGATTTCCGCTTCCATCCCTGGCGGGCAGAAGGTCACGGCGTTTTGGGCGATGCCCTCGAAGGCCGTGTCGAACATGCGCATGATTTCGGCCGACTCGTTGTTGACGATGGCGCCGGATGCCTTGTCCCAGAGCACCGGCACGCTGACCCGGCCGGTGTAATCCGGCTTGGCCTTCCGGTAGACCTCGCGCAGGTAGCGGGCGCCGATGACCGTGTCCGGGAGGGCGCCGGGCCCTTCGGCGAATTCCCAGCCGTCCGGGCCCATGAAGGGGTGAACCACGGAGAGGGAGATCGCCTCCTCCAACCCCTTGAGCTTGCGCATGATGGCCGTGCGGTGGGCCCAGGGGCAGGCGTGGGAAATATAGAGATGGTAGCGCCCCGCCTCGGCCGGGTGGCCGCCGGAGCCGTCCGCCGCGATCCAGTTGCGGAATGACGTTTCGGCGCGCTGAAAGCGCCCCTTGGAGTCGGCGGGACGCCGATCCTCGGTCACCCACGCCCCGTCGATCAACATACCCATGGGAAATTTTCCGTGAGAAAGGCAGAACGACCTCCGGAATCGCAGCCCGGCGACCGCCGCTCACCCCCCCGCGGCGAGGAGAGAGACGGACTGGAGGGAGAGGTCGATCCACTGGGAGGGGAAGATGCCCAGGTAGAGCACGCCGATCAGCGCCGCGGCGATGGCCACGTAGAGGGGAACGCTCACGGGGGGGCGCTCCTGAATGCTGGCTTCGGTGGCGGGCTGCATGTACATCACCACCACGATGCGCAGGTAGTAGTAGATCGAGACGACGCTGTTGAGCACGAGGATCACCGCCAGCCAGATGAAGTCCTTATCGATGGCCGCCTTGAAGATCTGGAACTTGCCCGCGAAACCGGCGGTCAACGGGACGCCCGCCAGGGAGAGCATGAAGATGAACATCGCGATGGCCAGCGCCGGCGATACGAAGCCGAACCCGCGGAAGTCGTCGAAGGTCACCCGCTCCCGCTCGCGGTCCGAGGCGAGAATCAGGATGCCGAAGGCGCCGGTGTTCATGAAGGTGTAGGCCAGGGAATAGAAGACCACCGCGCTCAGCCCTTCCGGGCCGCCCACCACCAGCGCCGCGAGGATGTAGCCGGCGTGGGCGATGGAAGAATAGGCCAGCATGCGCTTGATGTTGTCCTGCTGCATGGCGACCACGTTGCCCAGGGTCATGGTGATTACGGCGAGCAGCCACAGCACCTGGCTCCACTGGGGCTGCATGGCGCCCAGCCCCTCGACCAGGATGCGGATCAGGGCGGCGAAGCCGGCGGCCTTGGGCCCCGCGGACAGGAACGCCGTGATGGGCGTGGGGGCGCCTTCGTAGACGTCCGGCGTCCACATATGGAAGGGCGCCAGCGCGATCTTGAAGCCGAAGCCCACCAGCAACATGCCCAGCCCGATCCACATGAGCGGGTTGACGTAGGTGGATTCCTGGCTCAGCGCCGTGGAGATTTCGCGCAGGCGGATCGTCCCCGTGGCCCCGTAGATCAGCACCATGACGTAGAGCAGAAAGCCCGTGGCGAACGCGCCCAGCAGGAGGTACTTCAGCGCCGCCTCGTTGGATTTGAGGTCGTGCCGGAGCATGCCGCACAGCACGTAGCTGGAGATCGAGAGGATCTCCACGCCGACGAAGATCATCAGCAGGTCCAGCGCCGAGGCCATCAGCATCATGCCCGCCGTGGCGAAGAGCAGCAGGGCGGAAAACTCGCCGTAATCCATGCCCCGGTCGTCCAGGTAGCGCATGGACAGGAGCACGGTGAACCCCGTCACGGCGAGGAAGATCAGCTCGAAGGCGATGGAGTAGTCGTCGGCGCTCATGGTGCCGAAGAAGCCCTCCAACTGCTGACCGATCAGGGAGACCTCGGCGTACCCCGCCACCAACAATCCGATCAGGCTCAGCCCCGCCACGTTGGCCGTGCCGCGGCCCGAGCCGAACATGTCGAAGACGAGCACCAGGAGCCCCACGCCACAGAGGATCAGTTCGGGGAGGATGGTCAGGAAATCCTGGGCGGAGATCGGAGCGTTCATCGGGGCTCGCTCCGCGGTGGGGCGAGGGATACGTTGCGCACGTATAGCTGGGCGGGCGCATCCGCCGTGCGCTCGGCGTTCATGGTCTCCACGAATCGCGCCACCGAAGGCTCCATGCGGTCCAGGAACGGGGCCGGGTAGACCCCCATCCACACCACCAACGCAATCAGCGGCGCGAGCACCGCCACCTCCCGTAACCGCAGATCCTTCAGGCCCAGGTTGACCTCCTTGGCGATCTTGCCGAAGAACACCCGCTGGTACATCCAGAGCAGATAGACGGCCGCGAGAATCACTGCGCTGGCCGCGATCACCGTCGCGACCGGCACCACCTGGAAGGCCCCCACGAGAATCAGATACTCGCCCACGAATCCGTTGAGGCTGGGCAGCCCGATGGAAGAGAGCACGATGATCAGGAACAGCGCCGCATAAATGGGCATCACCTTGATCAGCCCGCCGAACTCGGCGATGGCCTTGGTGTGGCGCCGCTCGTAGATCATGCCCACCACGAAGAACAGCCCGCCGGTGCTGATGCCGTGATTCAGCATCTGCAGCACCCCGCCCTGCACCCCCTGCAGGTTGAGGGCGAATAGCCCCAGCATCACGAAGCCCAGGTGCGACACGGAGGAATAGGCGACCAGCTTCTTCATGTCCGGCTGCACCATGCACACCAGCGCGCCGTAGATAATGCCCACCACCGACAGCCCGATCAGCCAGGGCAGCGCCACCGGGTGGCCTGGGGAAAGAGCGGCATGGCGAAGCGGATGAAGCCGTAGGTGCCCATCTTCAGCAGCACGCCGGCCAGGATTACCGAGCCGGCGGTGGGCGCTTCCACGTGCGCGTCCGGCAGCCAGGTGTGAAAGGGCCACATGGGCACCTTCACGGCGAAGGCCAGGGCGAAGGCCGCGAACAGCCAGTACTGCGCCGGCAGGCCGACGTCGAGCTTGTACCATTCCTCGATGGCAAAAGTGAGCACGCCAGTGGTGCGGAAATTGAGGTAGTACATGGCCAGGATCGCCACCAACATCAGCGCCGAGGAGGACATGGTGTACACGATGAACTTGATCGCCGCGTAGAGGCGGTTCTCGCTGCCCCAGACCCCGATCAGGAAGTACATGGGGAACAGCATCACCTCCCAGAACACGAAGAACAGGAACACGTCCAGCGCCACGAACACCCCGATCATGCCCACTTCCAGCAGCAGCAGGGTGATCATGAACTCCCGCGTGTACTGTTCGATGGCACTCCAGGTTCCGGCGACGGAGACCACCGTGAGCAGCGCCGTCATCAGCACCAGGAACAGCGTGATGCCGTCCAGTCCCACGTGATACTCCACGCCCCAGCCCGGTATCCAGGGCACCCGCTCCACGAACTGGAACTGCGTCGCGGCGGGATCGAAGGCGAAGTAAAGCGGCAGCGCCAGCAGGAAGGTCGCGCCGCTCACCAACAGGGCGATCCACTTGGCCAACTCCTCGGCGCCGCGGTCGACGAACAGCAGCAGCAGCACGCCGCCGAGCGGGAAGGAGATGATCAGCGTGAGGATGGGAATGCCCAGGATGGTCATGGGTCGCTATCCGTCCGATTCACGCGGGGGCTGTCCGGGAAGGAATCCAGTCGATGGCCCTTCCAGCACCCAATGGGCGATCGGTTTTCCTGCCGCCGCTCGCCTCGCAATGTGCACCGTCGTACCGTCCCTCATCAGTAGGCGGCGGCACCGTTCACAGCAACTTGATCACCGCGCCTGTGACTATGGCGATCAAAGAGACCAGGGCAGCGAACTTCAGCATCTGGTCTCTCTAGTTCTTTCAGCAAGTCGGCCCTCGATGTCTGTATTTCCGTTCTCAATAGCTGCACCTCGGCCCTCAACCGCGACTCCAGTTCGGTCAGCTTGTGCTCCAGCACCTCCACGAACCGCTCGAAGCCGCGCTGAACGCCGTCCTCCTGGATCTCCACGATGGCCTTGGCCTGGTCATGGGAAAAGTTCATGGGAAATGCCCGCGGCCTCCAGCTTGTAATTACTTGGAACCCGAAATAGGCCGCACTAACGAAGACTCCTCGCAATTCCTCGCGCAAAGACGCAAAGGGCGCAAACGTCAAATAATGACGGCTTTGCGCCTTTGCGAGAGAAATTTTCACAGTTTCTCATGTGTTCTCATGTGCAACCCAATTACCATTCGGAGTGATAATGCTTATAACCTCATCGGTTATTGGCATCTGCGAATTCCGACCCCATGGCAGCAATGCGCTTCCATTCCGGTCATTCTAAATGACACTTCTAAAACAGCAGCCACCAGAAGATGGCCACCGCTCCGATGGTGATGCCCAGCGCGTAGTTGGGGGCCACGCCGTTCTGGATCAGGCGCAGGGAGCCGCCCAGGTTGCGGGCGCTGATGCCCAGCCCGTTGACGAGGCCGTCGATGAGCTGGACGTCCACGATGCGCCACAGCACGCGCTGCGAGATCCAGTGGATGGGCCACACCACCAGAGCGTCATAGATCTCGTCTACCCAGTACTTGTTGGCCAGCACCACGTACACGGCGCGCACGCGATCGCGAAACGCACCGGCTTGCGGCAGGTAGCGGGAGAACAGGGTGTAGGCGCCCCACATGGCGGCCAGCGCCGCCACGGTGGAAGCCCCCATCAGCAGCAGCTCGGTGCTGGCCGCCTGATGGGCGGCCTCGGCCGGCACGCTGGCGAAGAACCCCTCGAAGTACGCCTCTATCACGTTGGGCAGGTGCACCGGCTCGCCCAGCACGTGGGGAATGCCCACCCATCCCCCCACGATGGCCAGCGCCGCCAGGGCCACCAGCGGCAGCGTAATGGTCCAGGGCGACTCGTGCACGTGATGCGCCAGGTGCGGATCCACGCGGCTTGTGCCGAAGAACGTCAGCGCGACGGCCCGGAACATATAGAACGCCGTGATCACCGCCGTCACGGCACCCACCACCCACAACAAGGGATGGCCCAACGGCGAGGAGAAGACCTGCCAGAGAATCTCGTCCTTGGAGAAAAAGCCGGCGAAGAGCAGGGGAAACCCGCTGATGGCCAGCGCGCCGACGACGAAGGTGTAGCCGGTGACGGGCATCTGCTTGATCAGCCCGCCCATCTTCTGCATGTCCTGCTCGTGATGCAGGGCGTGGATCACCGAGCCGGAGCCCAGAAACAACAGGGCCTTGAAGAAGGCGTGGGTCATGACGTGGAAGATGCCCACCGTGAACGCCCCCACCCCCATCGCCATGAACATGTAGCCCAACTGGCTGACCGTGGAGTAGGCCAGCACACGCTTGATGTCGTTTTGCGCCAGGCCCATCGTGGCGGCGAAAAAGGCCGTCGCCGCGCCGACGACCGCGATCACGTTCATGGTGAGCGGTGCCAGCACGAACAGCGAGCTCAACCGCGCCACCACGTACAGACCCGCGGTGACCATCGTGGCGGCATGAATGAGGGCGGAGACCGGTGTCGGGCCCTCCATCGCGTCGGGCAGCCACACGTAGAGCGGGATCTGCGCGCTCTTGCCGGTGCAGGCGAGAAAGATCAGCAGCGTAATCGCCGTGACCAGGGTGCCCCCCACTGCCAGGCTGCCAGCGGCGCTCTCGTTGACCGCCGCGATATCCAGCGTGCCGAAGGTGACGAAGATGAGCAGGGTGGCGACCAGGTAGCCGAAGTCCCCGATGCGGTTGACCACGAAGGCCTTCTTGGCGGCAACGGCCGCCGATTGCCGCTTGAAGTAGTAGCCGATCAGCAGGTAGGAGCACAGGCCGACGCCCTCCCAGCCGACGAACAGCAGCAGGAAGTTGTTGCCCAGCACCAGCAGCAGCATGAAGAAGATGAACAGATTGAGATAGCTGAAAAAGCGCCAGTAGGCGTACTCCTCATCGTCGCCCATATAGCCGACGGAGTAGAGATGAATCAGGAATCCCACCCCTGTCACGATGAGGATGTACAGCCCTGAGAGGCGGTCCACCGTGAAGGCCACCGGCACCGAAAAGCGGCCCGAGTCGATCCACTGATACACGTGCTGGGTCAGCACCATCTCCGGCACTTCCAGCATCTCGAGGAAGGCCAGTACGGACAGCACGAAGGACGCCCCGATCACCCCTGGCCCGATGAACGATATGACGGGTTTGGGCAACCGTGCCCCCAGCACTCCGTTAATCAGAAAGCCGGCCAGGGGCAGGCCCGGTATCAGCCAGATGTATTCGGTCATTGCGTTCAAGCCGCTATCTGCAAACTGCCGATCCACAGCTTGCACAGATTACACGGATTTCTCCCCATGCCGTTAGAGTAGGAAAAGGTGTTGGATCAGCTTTTCGCTCCGGTTCGGGGCCAGCCCCCACCAGAGGGCATCCAGCGTCCATAAGTCTGTTTCCAGCGTACCGGCCAGATTCCGCAGGCACTCGTTGATCGCCGCGTACGTACTGCCATTGTCCTTTTTCGGATACACCTGTGGGAACAGCGCCAAAGCGCCTTAACCCTTATACAGAGGTGCTGTTTCAGCAGGTAATCTGTGCAATCGGTGTAATCTGTGGCTCGGTTGTTTGTGGTTACCAGCGCAGCAGATTGAGCTCGTCGATGTTCAAAGTACCCTTGTTGCGGAAGATGGCCAGGATGATCGAAAGGCCGATCACCGCTTCGGCTGCCGCCACGATGAGCACGAAGAACACGAACATCACGCCCACCATGGACTGCATCCCGTAGGCGAACCCGATGAAGCCCAGATTGACCGCGTTGAGCATCAGCTCGATGCACATGAACACAACGATGGCGTTACGGCGGATGATGACCCCCGTCACCCCGATGGTGAACAGGATCGCGCTGAGCGAGAGCACGTGCGAGACGGGAATCATTCTCCGTCTCCCGCGGGGTCGTGGCCGCGCCGCTTGGCCAGAATCACCACGCCGATCACCGCCACCATCAGCAATACGGAGATGACCTCGAAGGGCAGTACGAAATCGGTAAAGAGCATGCCGCCGATGATCTCCATCGCGCCCTCATCGGCGATGCGCTCCGGCGAGTAGACGTCCTGCGGGCCGATCCGGGCGTCCGGGCTGATGAACACCATGATCATCTGTGCCAGGATGCCGATGGAAACGCCTGCGCCTACAATCTTCGGGAGGCTCCACTGCACGGCGAACGGGCGGTCGGAGCGCAGATTGAGCAGCATGATCACGAACAGGAAAAGCACCATGATCGCGCCGGCGTAGATCAGGATCTGGATCGCCGCGAGGAACTCTTGATTGAGCAAAATGAAGATGGCAGCCAGAAAACCCAGCGTTCCCACCAACGCCAGCGCGCAATACACCGGGCTGCGGAACAGCAGCACGGACAAGGCCGCGCCGACGGCCAACACCGCGAACACATAGAAAAAGATCAGCTCCAATTCTCTCGCCTCGTTGGTTCCACAGGCCGTTAAGTACTGCTTTGTTAATTCCAACCTTCGATGGACGCAGGTAAACACAGAGCGGAACTAGCGCCTTTTTCCTTAAATCTGTCCATCAGACCCACCGAGCGCACGGCAGTCGTTCGTTATTCGCCATCGTTGCCCTCACCGCCGGCCCATCTCAAAGTTGTGGAGAAGGGTGACTCTAGGCGGCCGTTCGAAAGAGGTCGTGAAGCCATTTACCTCGGTGGGCTGCCCTCTCCATGAAATGGAAGGGGGAAACGCGAGTCGGCCAGCGATACGCAGGGCCTTGGGTTCGCGACTGCACCCCATTGGAAGTGAAAAGTGACAGAGAACTGACATGAGGGCAGTGAGGCTTCAGGCGCTTGCCTGAGGGGCTCCGTTGCCAATTAGCGGCGTACCCAGCTCCCCCACCGCATCCCAGCTCAGACCCTGGAACGGACCGGCCTGCTGGCCCATGGCATCGAACACCTCCCGCGCCGCCGCGTGGGATTGCTCATTGCCCAGCAACTCCAGCAGCGAGGCCAGGATGCGAAGCGGGTCCTCGGCATCCTCGGGGGGCTTGATCGCGGGCTGGATGCGCTGCACGCGATCGGCCTTGTTGACGAATGTGCCCCACTTTTCCGCGTAGGTGTAACCGGGCAGCACCACGTCGGCCAGCTCCATCCATGCGCTGCGAAAGGTGCCGATGTGAACGATCAGCTCCGCCTTGGCCACCGCCTGGCGCACCCCATCGTCGTCGACGAACGGTGTGCCCATCACGAACGCCACCTTGGGCGGAGCCTTGAGGGCGGCCTTGAGGCGCTTGTCGTCGGAGTCTCCGATCAGCCCCGCCTTGAGCGCACCGGCGGTGTTCGGGCTCTTGTCGGTGGTGATCAGCGTGAAGATGAACGGGTCCGCCAGGGGCCGGGGCGGCTGTTCCTGCTGGGCGCCCAGGCGGTAGGGGAAGTGGAGGGCCTCGCTCCCGAACCCTTCGCGCAGCAGTTGCCGCATCAGGTACAGCTCCTCGTTGGTGGCATGGGTATCCACCAGTCCCAGCACCTGCCCGCCCTGAGCCCCGATTTCCTGCAGCCGGTGGCCGATGGCCTGGTAGATCGCCTCCCAGCGCGCCGAGCGCAGCTCGCCCTTTACCCTGGCCAACGGCTCCAAGATGCGGTCGCGCCGGTTGTTGAGGTAGGTGTAGTTGAGCCGCCCCTCGTCGCACATCCACCAGCGGTTCACCTCGGGGTTCTCCCGCGGCTTGATGCGGAACACACGGTTGTCGTGGTGCTCTATGGTGACGTTGCAGCCCGTGGAACAGGTGGGGCAGACCGTGCGGGTTTTGTTGAGCATCCAGGCCCGTTTCTTGAAGCGCCAGTCGCGGTTCATAATGCAGCCCACCGGGCAGATGTCGCTCAGATTGCCCTGAAACTTGTGGGTGATCTGCGCATCCTCGAAGGTGTCGAAGGTCAGCTCGTGGCTGCGCAGGAACGAGCCGAAGTCGTGGCTGCCGACGATGTCGCGGCTGAAGCGCTCGCAGCGGGAGCACTGGATGCAGCGGTTGCGCTCCAGCACGATGAACGAGCCCACCTCCCGCCAACCGTAGACGCGCTTCTCGTAGTCCATCTCCGACTGGCCGCTGCCGTACTTGAAGGCGAAATTTTGCAGATCGCACTCGCCCGCCTGGTCGCAGATGGGACAGTCCAGGGGATGATTGACCAGCAGAAACTCGTTGACCACCGTCTGGCCCCACACCGCCTTTTCCGAGGTGGCGGAGACCTTCATCCCGTCGGCGATCGGGGTCGAACAGGATGTCTGCAGCTTGGGGATGCCGTGCCCGTTGCCCATGTCGGTGACTTCCACCAGGCACTGCCGGCACTGGGCGGTCACCTGGAGCCCCGGATGGTAGCAATAATGGGGAATCTCGATGCCGGCCCGCAACGCGGCGGGCAGAATGTTTTCCCCGGGCTCGAATTCGATGGGTGTGTCGTCCAGATGGAAGGTCGGCATGGCCCTTAGCTGGCAAAGTGTTTGCGGAATTCTTCGGGAAACTTCCTCACGAATGCCTGCATCGGTCCGCCCACCGCGTCACCGAAGGCGCAGATGGTGGTGCCGATAATGTTGCCGGCGGCCCGATCCACCCGCTGCATGAGGGCCTCATCCCCCGCATCGTCCAGGAACTGGCGGATCATGTTCTTGATCCAGAAGGTGCCTTCGCGGCAGGGCGTACACTGTCCGCAGGACTCGTGATTGAAAAACCGGATCGTGCGCTCCGCCACCTCCACCATATCCGTATCCTCGTCGAACACCATCACGGCGGCGGAGCCGCGCATGGTGCCGGCGTTCGTCAGGCTGTCGAAATCGTAGGGAATGTCGATCTCGTCCGCACGCAAAACGTCCGCCGAAGCACCGCCGGGAACGACCGCCTTGAGCAGCTTTCCGCCGCGGATGCCGCCGGCATACTCGTAGATGAGGGATTCGAGGTTGTGCCCCATCTCCACCTCGTAAACACCCGGCCGTTCCAGGTGACCGCTGATGCAGACGGCCTGGGTGCCGGTGTTGTTCGGCGTGCCCAGCGCGGCGAACGCTTCCGTCCCTTCATTGATGATGAAGGGCACGTTGGCCAGCGTCTCCACGTTGTTCACCGTCGTCGGGCAGGCGTCGAAGCCGGATTGCGCGGGAAAGGGCGGCTTGAAGCGGGGCAGGCCGCGCTTGCCTTCCAGGGAGTCCAGCATGGCCGTCTCCTCCCCGCAGATGTAAGCCCCCGCCCCGGGATGAACGGTCAAGTCCAGGTCGTAGCCGCTGCCCAGAATATTCTTGCCCAGCAGGTGGTTCCGGTAAAGCTCGTCGATCGCCGCCTGCACGCGCCGGATGGCGTACATGGACTCGCCGCGGATGTAGATGTAGCTGTGACGGCTGTGCATGGCGAAACAGCCGATGATCATCCCCTCCACGAACATATGGGGATCGCCCACCATCAGCAGGTGATCCTTGAAGGTGCCGGGCTCGCTCTCGTCGGCGTTGCACACCAGGTAATGCGGCTTGTCGCCCGGGGGCGGCATGAACCCCCACTTCATCCCGCAGGAAAACCCCGCCCCGCCCCGCCCCCGCAGGCCCGATGCCTTGACCGCCTCCACGACCTCCTCGGGCTTCATAGCCTGCAGCACCTTCTTCAGCGCCGTGTAGCCGCCGGTCTTCCGGTAGGCGGCGAGATCGCCGGCGTATCCGGGGTCGCGGATGTTTTTCAGCACCAGCAGTTTTTCTTCGGCCATGCGGTGACGGGCGGGTGCGCTTGACAGCGGTTCAGGGTTGGCCCGGGCGGAGCGTCAGGCCTTCTTGGCGCGGACTTCGCCGATCCAGCGGTCGATCTCCTCCGGCGTAATGCGAAACTGCATATCCTCGTTGACCATCATCAATGGCGCCTGATCGCAAGCGGCCAGGCACTGCGCTTCCTCGAGACTGAACAGGCCATCGGCTGTGGTATTGCCGGGATGAATCGCCAGCCGCTTTTCCAGATGCTCGAGAATCTCCACGCCGCCGCAAAGTCCGCAGGGCACGCAGGTGCAGACCATGATGTGATACTTTCCCGGCGGGTGGTCCCGATACATATTGTAGAAGGTGATCACGCCGCGCACGTGATTGACGGTGACCTCGCATAACTCCGCCACGTAGGTCTCCCAGCCCGGCGGAAGCCAGCCGTCGTTTTCCCGCTGCACGATGTGCAGGAGAGGGAGCAGGGCATGCACCTTTTGCGGATAGCGCCCAAAGAGGGTATTGACCTCCTTGAGCACGGCAGCCGTGAATCCTACCTTCGCCACAGGCACCCCTGTTCCATCGTTCGCCTACGTTGCCCTGGCAAGCTTGTCAATTAAAAGGGTTGTGATTTAATGCCTCCGGCAGGTTGGGGGCATTGCCCCCAACGCCCCCAGCAGGGAGCTTCGCCCCCTGCACCCCGGAAAAGTTCTATATAAACAACTTACTAAGAATTACGATGAAATATCTCAACCTCAGTATCCGGGGGGCGCGGGGGGACTAGTTCCCCCGCATTTGCTTTTCTTCGGATAAATCACAGCCCTTTTAATGGCTCTGGCGGTTTGTGGGCGGAAACGCTTG